>JBPYES010000453.1:0-14387 GCA_051984825.1 Jatrophihabitantaceae bacterium | reverse complement strand
GGTTGGTGCGCACGGTGCCGAGCAGCGCGCCGCGGGTGAGCTGCGTCCCTTCCTCGACAGCCGCAGGCGTGAACACACCCTTGGCCGGAGCGACGACGACCCGGAAGTCGAGGGTGTGCTCGCCCTGCCCGTGCTGCGGTTGGCTGCTGATGAGCCGCCGGGCCGCGTCGAGGTCGGCGGGCGTCTTGAGGGCGAGCAGGTCGACGCCAGGCAGCTCGCGCTTGGCGATGCCGGTGAGCGTGCCGGCGGGTGGCAGCTCGACCGCGGCGCTCACGCCCAAGTCGCGCAGCGTGCGCAGGCACAAATCCCACCGCACCGGCAGGGTGACCTGTGCGACCAGCCGGTCTCGCAGCGCGCCACCCTCGTCGACAGCCGTGCCGTCCGCGTTGGACAGCAGCAGGTGGTGCGGGTCGGTGATATCCAGCGTCGCTGCGTAATCTCGCAATACCGTTTCGGCCGGCGTCATGTAGCTGGTGTGGAACGCTCCGGCGACTGGCAGCGGGCGTACCCGAACGCCGGGCGGCGGTTCCGCGGCCAGCTTGGCCAGGTCCGAAAGCGCGCCCGCGGCGACGATCTGCCCGGCGCCGTTGCGGTTGGCCGGCGTGAGCCCCCGGGCTTCGATCGCCGCGGCAACGTCGTCGGGGTCGCCGCCGAGCAGCGCGGACATCCCGGTCGGCTCCAGCGCGCAGGCGGCTGCCATCGCGGCGCCGCGGCGGGCAGCGAACCCGACTGCGGCACGCGGCGTGAGGGCGCCGGCGACGGCGGCTGCGGTCAGCTCGCCGACGCTGTGCCCGGCGATCACCGACGCGCCGGCGCTCGTGTCGTCCACGCCGAGGTGCGGGACGGCGAGTAGCCCAAGCGCGACGATCAGCGGCTGCGTGACGGCTGTGTCTTTGATCTCGTCGGCGCCAGCGGTGGTGCCGAGCCGCAGCAGGTCGAGGCCGGCAACCTCACTCAGCTCGCCGATGAGCTCGGACGCACCAGGCAGCTCCAGCCAGGGCGCGAGCATGCCAGGGGTCTGTGCCCCCTGTCCGGGCGCGAGGACGGCGATCACGCAGATGACGATTCCCGGTCGGTGGCCATGGTGGCGATGGCGGCACGCACAGCGTTGCGCCCAGGGTTGTTGTAGCAGTCCTACAACTCGTGGTGCCAGCTTGCCTTGGTGTACCGCTCGCGACTGTAGGAGATTGACCAAGTATCAGGACGGCAAAGCTTTCGGCGCTCAGGCGTCGAGCCTGCCCAGCGCCAGGGCGACCTGGATCGTGAACGCGCCACGGGGGTCGGTAGGCGCCTCGCCGCAGACCTCGGCGACCCGGCGCAGCCGGTAGCGGACCGTGTTGGCGTGCACGAACAGTGCCCGGGCCGTCGTCTCCAGCGCGCCGCCGGCCGCAAGGAAGGCGGTGACGGTGTCGAGCAGCACGTCGCCTGCCTTGGACAGCGGCTGGTAGATCTGTGTGATCAGCGCCTCACGGGCATCGGCGTCGCCGGCAAGTGCCCGTTCCGGCAGGAGCGCGTCGGTGCTGACCGGACGTGGCGCTCCCGGCCAGCCGGGCGCCGCGCGGAGCCCGGAGAGCGCGGCCCGGGTCACTTGGCTGGCCCCGGCGACGTCACTCGCCCGCGGCCCGACCACGACCGGCCCGTCGCCGAACGACGCCAGGATGCCGGCCGCCGCGGCCAGCGGGTCGTCGATGTTGCCGAGGACGACGACAAGGCGGCCCCCGTGCGTGCCGGCCAGCACGTCGAAACCGAGGCGGCGCGCCGCGACGTGCACGCCGGACAGGGTCGCGTCCGGGTCGTCCTCGGGCGCGGCGCCGACCACCGCGGTCACCGGACCGGACGAGCGCCAGCCCAGCGCGGCCAGCTGGCTCTGCGGCTCACCGGCGATGGACGCACCACGCACCAGCCCATCGATCACCAGCGCCTCAAGCCGCGCGTCCCACGCCCCGCGGCTCTCCGCGGCGCTGGCGTACACGCGCGCGCTCGCGAACGCCAGTTCCCGGGTGAATCGCAGCAGTTCCTCGCGCAACGCCGCCTCGGAATCGGGCTCCGCCAGCTTCGGCAGCTGCTCCTCGATCACCTCGATGGCGGTGCGCACCAGCTCGACGGTCTGCTGCAGCGTTACCGCCCGGGCCATCGCTTGCGGCGCAGCGGCGAATACCTCGCCGGTCAGGCGCAACACGTCGTCCGGTGAGCGCATCCACTCGACGAACGACGCGATACCCGCCTGGGCCACCAGCGTGACCCACGAGCGCTGGTCGGCAGGCAGGGTGCGGAACCAGGGCAGCTCGTCGTCCATGCGGGCGACGGCTTGCGTGGCGAGGCCGCCGGCCGCCTGCTCGATGCGCCGGATCGTCCTTTCGTCATGCCCAGGCTTCACGCGTGCATTGTCCCCGTCCCGAGTTGTCCGCGCTTCGCGGCGTCATAGCGACGCGACACACGGACAACTTGGCTACCGTGACGCCGTGAGTGCGCGTGATCCGGTTGCCGACCTGCGGCGCATAGCGTTCCTGCTCGAACGTGCGCGCGAGCCGACGTACCGGGTACGGGCGTTTCGCACGGCGGCTGCCCGGGCGGAGTCGCTGCCGCGCGACGAGCTGGTCGAGCGCGCACTGGCAGAGACGCTTCCCGAGCTGCCCGGCATCGGCGCGACCACGGCGCGGTGCATCACCGAGTCGCTGGCCGGCCGGACCCCGGAGTATCTGCGCCGCCTCGAAGCAGCTGCCGGACCGATCGCCGACGCCGGCGCGGAGCTGCGGCTCGCGTTGCGCGGCGACTGTCACAGCCATTCGGATTGGTCCGACGGGGGATCGCCGATCCGCGAGATGGCCGAGACGGCGCGCGATCTGGGCCACGAGTACCTGGTGCTCACCGATCACTCGCCTCGCCTCACGGTTGCCCGGGGGCTCAGCGCCGAGCGGCTGGAACGTCAGCTCGACGAGGTGGCCGCTCTGAACGAGACGCTGGCGCCGTTCCGGATCCTGACCGGCATCGAGGTCGACATCCTCGACGACGGTGCGCTCGACCAGAAGCCCGACCTGCTCGACCGGCTCGATCTCGTGGTCGCGAGTGTCCACAGTGGACTTCGCATGCCGTCGCACGAGATGACCCCGCGGATGGTCGCCGCCATCGCCAATCCGCAGATGGACGTGCTGGGCCATTGCACCGGGCGGCTGATTACCGGCGGACGGGGCCGTCGTCCGGAATCGGAGTTCGACGCCGAGATCGTCTTCGCCGCCTGCGCGCGGTTCGGCGTCGCCGTCGAGGTGAACTCGAGACCGGAGCGGCTCGATCCGCCCAAGCGGCTGCTGCGCCTTGCCGTCGAAGCCGGGTGTCTTGTCGCGATCGACACGGACGCGCACGCGCCCGGGCAGCTGGACTGGCAGAACTACGGTTGTGCGCGCGCGACCGAGTGCGAGGTGCCCGTCGAAACCGTGGTCAACACCTGGCCGGCGGAGGCGCTGCTCGCATGGACGGCCGCCCACTCGGTCCGCCCGTGATCGTCATCCGTCGCGGGCCGGAGCGTGCCGTGACGCGTGGTCCCGGGATCACGACGTGGCACTCGTTTTCCTCGGGGGCGCACTACGACGGGACGAACGTACGCTTCGGCGCGCTCGTCACCTGCGACGAGCACGTCCTGGCTCCGGGCGCCGGCTTCGACGCGCACGTCCATCGCGGTCTGGAGATCGTCACCTGGGTGCTGACCGGAACGCTGGAGCACACTGACTCGCTCGGCGGACGGGCCACCGTACGCCCTGGTATGGCGGCACACTTGTCGGCCGGCTCGGGTGTCGAGCACGCGGAGCGCAACGCTGGCGTCGACGAGCTGCGATTCGTGCAGATGTGGCTGCTCGGTGAGTCCGGCGCACCCGCGCACCGCACCGGGGGCAGGGGCGTCCAGCTGCCCGATGCCCGGTTCGACGTATTGCCCGTCGACGGCGACGCGGCCGTGCAGGCAGCGCCACTCGGGTACGTGTTCGTGGCGAACGGCGAGGTCAAGCTCGGCGATGCCGACCTCGGCTTCGGCGACGAGGCAAGGATCACGGAGGACACCGCGATGCTTCACGGCCGCGGCGAGCTACTCGTCTGGCGGCTCGGCCGATCTTGACGGATCGGCATCGAAGGACATGTCCGTTTCCCGCCAGCGTGCGAACGGCCCGGCCGGGATCGTTGGCTACATGAGCGATTTGAGTGTCATCCCCATCGACCCCTCCCGGCTGCGTGCCATCCGCGAGGCGGGCAAGGACGAGCACGGCAACGCGTTCGCCGGGTACCCGGCCGCCGGCTGGGAGCCGCTTCGCTGCTGCCTGCGGATCGCCCGTGAAGGCGAACGCATCGCGCTGATCTCGTACTCGCCGTTCACCGAGGTCTCGCCGTGGGCCGAGGTCGGCCCGGTGTACGTGCACGCGGACGTATGCGAGGGGTACGTGTCCGGCGAGCTGCCGGCGGAGCTTCGGACCGGCCCGCGCATCCTGCGCAGCTACCACACCGACGGCTCACTCGACTACGACGACATCGTGTTCGTGCCGAAGGGCGACGACCTGGAGCCGGCCTTGCGCGACCTGCTCGCCCGGCCGGCCGTGGCAGCGGTGCACGTGCGCGCGTCACTGACCCAGTGCTTCACGTACGAGGTGCGTTTGCGTTAGAGCCCGCTCCAACGCCTAGTGTCGAGGCTGTGACGGGCTGGTCCACACGGGAAGCAGCGCAGAAATGCGGCCTCACGCAGTACACGTTGCGTTGGTACGAGAGGATCGGGCTGCTGCGGGCGATCGACCGCGGGCCGGACGGCCGCCGGCGGTTCAGCGACGCAGACCTCGACTGGCTTCTGGTCATCAGCAAGCTGCGCGCCACCGGGATGAGCGTGCGCGACATGCAGCGCTACGCGGAACTCGTCCGGTCCGGCGCAGGTCAGCGGCAGCGCCTGGAGTTGCTGCAACGGCACCGGGCAGTGGTCGTGCAGGCGATCGCCGACAGCCAGGAATGCCTCCAGCTGCTCGACAGCAAGATCGCGATTTACGCCCGCAGAGTGGATGAGGAGCACGCGTGCGAACAGTTGCACTCGGCAAGCTGACCGTCTCTGCCCAAGGCCTCGGGTGCATGGGCATGAGCGAGTGGTACGGCGCTACGAACTGGGACGAATCGATCGCCACTATCAGGCGCGCGCTCGAGCTGGGCGTGACGTTCCTCGACACCGCCGACGTGTACGGCGCCGGCCACAACGAGGTACTGGTCGGGCGGGCGATTGCGGGCCGGCGCGACGAGGTGCAGCTCGCGACGAAATTCGGCATCGACCGTTCGCTCGGGGACGGCGCGCGGGTGATCCGGGGCGAGCGCGCCTACGTCAAGCGAGCCTGCGACGCGTCGCTATTGCGGCTCGGCGTCGACGTCATCGACCTCTATTACCTGCACCGTCCGCCGCAGACGGCAGAGATCGAGGAGACGGTCGGGGCGATGGCGGAGCTGGTCGACGAGGGCAAGGTCCGCCATCTCGGACTGTCCGAGGTCGACAGTGCCCTGCTGCGGCGCGCCTACGCGGTGCATCCGATCACGGCCGTGCAGAGCGAGTACTCGCTGTGGACGCGCGACGTGGAGACGACGGTTGCCGCCGCCCTGCGCGAGCTCGGCGTCGGCCTGGTGCCGTACTCACCGCTCGGCCGCGGCTACCTGACCGGCACGGTGGACGTCTCGTCGCTTTCCGCGAACGACTTCCGTAGCCGAAACCCGCGTTTCGCGGGTGGCGCCGCCGATACCAACCAGGTCATCGCCGATGCCGTTCGCGCGGTCGCCGAGCGCAAGGGCGTCGCACCGGCGCAGGTGGCGCTGGCGTGGGTGTACGGGCGATCCGAGCAGCTCGGCGTGCCCATGGTGCCCATACCCGGCACGAAGCGCGTCAAGTGGCTCGAGCAGAACGTCGCCGCGCTCGACGTCACCCTCGACACCGACGACCTCGCCGTCCTCGATCCGCTCGCCAACCAGGTAGTCGGCAGCCGGTATTAACCCAGCCACCGTGCGATGAGCGCTCGCGCGAAGAGCCCGCCGGCAGCGACGCGGCTCGCGCCTTCGGCGCGGTGAGCATGCGGTATCCGCCGCTCGGGGGCGGTGCCGCGGACCTCGTCCGGCGGATGCGCTAGGCGTCGCCTCCGACAGTGCCAACTCCGGCGGCTGCGACGTCGAGCAGCCGGTAGCGCTCCAGGGCTTCACGCGGCGCTTCGCGCTTGACCTCGCCGGCGCGGGCCAGCTGCTCCAGCACGGCCACCACGATCGACTCGGCGTCGACGTGGAAGTAGCGGCGCGCCGCTCCTCGCGTGTCGGCGAAGCCGAAGCCGTCCGTGCCGAGCGACGTGTACTCACGCTGGGAGGTTTGCACCCAGCGACTAATTTGGTCAGGGACCGCGCGCATGAAGTCCGATACGGCCACCACCGGGCCGGGCGCGTCGGCCAGCGCGCCGGTCACGTACGGCACCCGGGGCTCATCTGCCGCGTTGAGCAGGTTCGCCCGCTCGCACTCGATCGCCTCGCGGCGCAGCTCGCTCCACGAGGTGGCCGACCAGATGTCGACGTCTACGTTCCATTCCTCGCCGAGCAGCTGCTGTGCGCGCAGCGCCCACGGCATTGCCACGCCTGAGGCGAGCACCTGCGCGCGCGGCCGTCCCTCGATGCCCAGCGAGGGCGAGTAGCGGTACAGGCCTTTCAGCAGGCCGGCGACGTCGAGGTCGGCCGGCTCGGCCGGCTGGACGATCGGCTCGTTGTAGACGGTCAGGTAGTAGAAGACATCGCTATCCGATACCGCCGAGCCGTCCTGCGGCTGGCCGTACATGCGACGCAGACCATCGCGGACGATGTGCGCGATCTCGAAGGCGAATGCCGGGTCGAACGCGACGCAGGCCGGGTTCGCCGAGGCGAGCAGTGGCGACTGACCGTCGGCGTGCTGCAGGCCTTCGCCGGTCAGCGTCGTGCGCCCGGCCGTCGCACCGAGGACGAAGCCGCGCCCGAGTTGGTCGGCCAGCTGCCAGAACTGGTCGCCGGTCCGTTGGAATCCGAACATGGAGTAGAAGATGTAGAACGGGATCATCGGCTGAGCGTGTGTCGCGTACGACGTAGCGGCCGCGATCAAGGACGCGGTCGAGCCGGCCTCACTGATGCCCTCGTGCAGGATCTGCCCGGTTGTGGACTCCTTGTACGACAGCAGCATGTCGCGATCGACGGCGTCGTATTCCTGCCCCTGCGGCGAGTAGATCTTCGCGGACGGGAAGATCGCGTCCAGGCCGAACGTGCGCGCCTCGTCCGGAATGATCGGCACGAACCGCTTGCCGATCTCGGGGTCCTTCATCAGGTCCTTGAATAGGCGCACGATCGCCATCGTGGTGGCGACCTGCTGCTTACCCGACCCGGCACGCACCTCTGCGTAGACCTTCTCCCCGGGCAGCGGCAGCGGCTTGGAGCGGACCACCCGCTTCGGCAGGAACCCGCCCAGCGCCGCGCGGCGCTCCTTCATGTACTGGATCTCGTCGGACTTCTCGCCCGGGTGGTAGTAGGGCGGGAGGTCGGCCTCGAGGTCCTTGTCGCTGATCGGCAGGTAGAGCCGGTCACGGAACGCCTTGAGGTCGGCGGTCGTGAGCTTCTTCATCTGGTGCGTGGCGTTGCGGCCCTCGAAGCTGTCGAGCGTCCAGCCCTTGATCGTCTTGGCCAGGATGACCGTCGGCTGGCCGACGTGGTCGCGAGCCGCCTTGAACGCCGCGTACACCTTGCGGTAGTCGTGCCCGCCCCGCGACAGGTGCCGCAGGTCGTCGTCGCCGAGGTGTTCGACCATCTTGCGCAGCCGTGGATCGTCGCCGAAGAAGTGCTCGCGGATGTAGGCGCCGCTCTCGACGGTGTAGGTCTGGTACTGCCCGTCCGGGGTCTGGTTCATCTGGTTGACGAGCACCCCGTCGCCGTCACGGGCGAGCAGCGGGTCCCAGTCCCGTCCCCAGATCACCTTGATCACGTTCCAGCCCGCGCCGCGGAAGTACGTCTCGAGCTCCTGGATGATCTTGCCGTTGCCGCGGACGGGTCCGTCGAGCCGCTGCAGGTTGCAGTTGATGACGAAGGTGAGGTTGTCGAGCTCTTCGCGGGCGGCGACGCCGATCGCGCCGAGCGACTCGACCTCGTCCATCTCGCCGTCGCCGAGGAATGCCCAGACGTGCGAGTTGGACGTGTCGGCCAGCCCCCGGGCGTGCAGGTACCGGTTGAACCGCGCCTGGTAGATCGCGCTGATCGGGCCGATGCCCATCGAGACGGTGGGGAACTCCCAGAACTGCGGCATGAGGCGAGGGTGCGGATAGGACGACAGCCCGTAGGGCGCGTGGGATTTCTCCTGCCGGAATCCGTCCAGGTGCTTCTCGGTCAGCCGGCCCTCGAGGAAGGCGCGGGCGTAGATGCCCGGCGCCGCGTGGCCCTGGAAGTAGACCTGATCGCCCATCCCCGTCGCCAGGTCCTTGCCCCGGAAGAAGTGGTTGAAGCCCACCTCGTACAGGGATGCGGCCGAGGCGTAGGTGGCGATGTGCCCGCCCACTCCGACGGTCTTGTTGGCCCGGGAGACCGCGATGGCGGCGTTCCAGCGGATGTAGGCGCGGATGCGGCGCTCGATGTGCTCGTCGCCGGGGAACCAGGGCTCCCGCTCCGGCGCAATCGTGTTGATGTAGTCAGTGCTGCGCAGGCCGGGGACGCCCACCTGGCGCTCCCGGGCGCGCTCGAGCAGCTTGAGCATCAGGTACCGGGCCCGCTGCCGGCCGTCCGAATCGATGGCGGCGTCCAGTGATTCGAGCCATTCCCGCGTCTCTTCGCGGTCTATGTCGGGCAATTGGTTGGGCAGCCCGTCGGTGATGATGCTGAAACGGTCCCGGGTCACGGGCGCACTCCTCACATTCAGCGCTTGTGGCGTTGCTCTTCTCCAGTCAACACCCTCGGCCAGCCGCTAGGGTCAGCTGTAGGTACAGGGATGGGTAATGCAGGATTGAACACCGCCAGCACAGCCGACGCTTTCGCACTTAGGGAGGATCTCGGAGTGAGCCAGACCTCCGCGCCCGGCAACGGGGCGGACATGGCCGAGCGCTTGGGACTCAAGCCCGGCATGATCGTCATGGAATCCGGATACGACGACGACACCGACGACGACTTACGCGAGTCGATCGTCGCACGTCTCGGTGAGGACATGGTCGAGGAGGACACGGACGAGGTCGTCGACGTGGTGCTGTTGTGGTACCGCGACGGCGACGGAGACCTGGCCGACGTGCTCGTCGACTCGATCGCCCCCCTGGCCGACGACGGCTACATCTGGCTGCTGACCCCGAAACGTGGGCGCGACAATTACGTCGAGCCGTCCGACGTCGCGGAGGCCGCCTCGATCGCCGGCCTGTCCCAGACGTCGATCACCACCATCGGCGACGACTGGTCCGCCGCGCGACTGGTCGGCCGCAAGTCCTCAGGAGGAAAAAGATGACCCGATCCGGCGCTGCCCCGATGATCGCCGTTGGCGACGAGGCCCCGGACTTCACGCTCAAGGACCAGAACAACGAGGAGGTCACCCTCTCGTCGTTCCGGGGCCAGAAGGCCGTCCTGATCGTGTTCTATCCGCTCGCCTTCACCGGGATCTGCACCGGGGAGCTGTGCCGGGTCCGCGACGAGCTGCCGACGTTCCAGAACGACGACGTCCAGGTCCTGACCGTCAGCGTCGATTCGCCCTACTCGCACAAGATCTTCGCCGAGCGCGAGGGCTACGAGTTCCCGTTGCTGTCCGATTTCTGGCCGCACGGCGGCGTCGCGCAGACCTACGGCGTCTTCAACGAGCAGGCGGGCATCGCCAACCGCGGGACGTTCCTCGTCGACAAGACCGGCGTGGTGCGCTTCGCCGAGATGAACCTGCCCGGCGAGGGCCGGGACGCCACCGCGTGGCAGGCGGCGATCAAGGCTCTCTGACGCGGGGACGGTGCGCCCGGAGCAGGCAGTCGATCGCCGGACGGTCGGCGCCCGCAACCGGGCGCAGCTCCTCGCCGGCCCGATCCACCACGAGCCCGCTGCCCGCGAGATCTCTGCCCGCGAGGTCTCCTGCGACGTCGGCCGCCGTGTAGAGCACCGTGGGGTCCTGCGGGCCGCCGGTTCCGTCGGTGATGTTGCGCGAGTCGTGCGCGATGACCAGCACGGTGCCGCCCTCGCGCAGCGCGGCCGCCGCTCGGCTGACCGCGGCCCGGCGCTGCGGCGGCGGCACCTGCAGATAGCAGAGCAGGACGAGGTCGACCGGCTCGTCCGCGACGAAGGTCAGGGCGTCTGCAACCCGCCAGTCGATGCGGGACGTGCCCAGCTCCGACCGTTCGCCGGCGCGTCCCTTCTCCACGGCAACCGCGGAAAAATCGACGGCGATCACGTCCCATCCGAGGCCGGCCAGCCAGATCGCGTTCCGGCCCTCCCCGCACGCCAGATCCAGGGCGCGCCCGGCGGACAGGTCCGCCAGCTCGCGTTCGACGAACCGGTTCGGCGCGCCACCCCAGACCGTCTCTCTGCTGCGGTAGCGCTCGTCCCAGTAGTCGGCGTCGAAAGCCGGCACGACCCGATCCTGCCGGACGACGTGGCTGCGGTCGTGCGGATCGGTCGGCGTGCTCACCGGGCTACGCTACGTCGGCGGCCGCGTCGCGCTAGTAGTCTGATCGACGGCGCCGGCTCGCGACCAGCGACGGGCAGGGGCGTTTAGCTCAGCGGGAGAGCACTCGGTTTACACCCGAGCGGTCACTGGTTCGATCCCAGTAACGCCCACCACCAGCCCTACGCCGTGTGCTCGTCCAACGTCAGGCGCGAGACCACCAGCAGCGAGATGTCGTCCTGTGGCTCGCGGTCGTGCAGCATCACGTTCATCAGCTCGGCGCAGGCCCGTTCGGCCGTGCGCAGCGCCGGGTCGGACAGCGTGCGGCACAGGCGCGCGAGCTCGTCGTCCAGGTCGCCCCGCCGCCGTTCGACGACGCCGTCCGTGAACAGGCACAGCATCTCGCCGACCTCGAGCGTGGCGACCCCGTAACGCCGCTTGCTTTCCACCTGAACCCCGATCGGCGGGTCGATCGGTATGTCGACGAGCTCCGCGACCCGATCGGGATGGGTCAGCGCAGGCGGCAAATGACCCGCCGACGAAATCCGCAGCCGCCCCGAGGTGGGCTCGAGAATCCCGTACGCGACCGTGCCGATGAGGCCGGGCTCGAAGTGGTGCATCTTGCGGTCGAGACGTTCGAGGACGCTGGCCGGGCTGTCGTCTTCGAGGGCGTACGAACGCAACGCACTGCGGACGCGTCCCATCACGGTGGCAGCGTGCAGGCCGTGGCCCATCACGTCGCCGATGGTGATCCCGATTTCGCCGGAAAACAGCGTGAACACGTCGTACCAGTCGCCGCCGACGCCGTACTGGCTACCCGGCACGTAGCGCGCAGCGAGCTCGAACCCGGTCAGGTCGGGCAGGCGGGGGGTCAGGCTGTTCTGCAGCGCGCGGGCTGCGGTGCGGTCGACGAAGCTGCGGTGCGCCACGATCGCCTCGGCGACCCGCTCGCCGATCCGCGACAGGGTGGTGACGTCGGCGCCGTTGAAATGCCGCTCGTGGAGAACGCCGACGTGCAGCACCCCGAGCAACTGCCCGTCCGATAGCAGTGGGATGCCGAGCATCGACACGATGCCTCTGCGCATCAACAACGGATTCGTCACATTGTGCGGACCGATCCGGTCGATGATCACCGGTCGCCGTTCGGCGGCAATGCGTCCCGCGAAGCCCAGGCCGGCCCGGACGCGCACGCCCTGCCGCACTTCCTCTTCGATGCCGCGTGCCGCGGTGGCAACGAGGAACTGCTCGGATTCGTCGAGCAGCAGCACGGCGGCCGTGTCGACGCCCATCTCGTGCCGGGCGCCCTCGAGCAGAGCATCCAGCGTTGCATCGGTCATCAGCTGGGAGTTTTGCTCGCTTGTTCCCGCACCCGAGAGTTGCGAGTTGGTCATTCCACCGTTCCGGACTAGGTCATCTCACCGGGCGCTCTTTGCCTGGCACCTTGCGGTCGCACCGGCGCCAGCCTAGTCGTTCTGAGGCGCGTGGCGACGACAAAGGTCGATCTCGTGGGAAGGCAGCGTAGCCGGGCGAGATACCTGGGAAAAGCCCTCCCAAATGCCGCCGATCCGCTAGCTGCCGGACGGGGTCGGGGGTTCGTCCTGCTGGGCCTGCCGGTCGGCAGCCTCGCGCGCCCTGCGCCGCTGCTCCTCGGCCCGCGCCCGGAGGCCCGCGAGGAACTCCTCGTCGTCGTCGGGGGAGGTCGGCCGGGCGGGGGAGTGGGGGTCGCGGCGGGCGCCGTTCAGGGACGTGGCGGCCCCTGGCCACGGACGTCCGGCGATCAGCCACACGATGCTGCCGACATCGGCGAGGAGCAGGACGAGGAGCAACCAGACCAGCTTGGGCAGGTTGCGGACCTGGTCGTCGGGTGTGGTGATCACGTCGATGATGCAGAAGATCCACACACCCAGGGCGAGGATGCCCAGGGCTCCGTCGAACAGCAGCATCTGTCCCTCCACGGTCGATAAGGGGGCTTCAGGCTACGCAGCCGAACCCGGCTGGATGCACGGTAGGTTCGCGTCCGTGTCCGCCACAACGCGAATCGCCGATGTGATCGCCGCCCTTGACGGCTGGTTCGATCCGCGTTGGGCAGAGCCGTGGGACGCGGTCGGGCTCGTCTGCGGTGACCCGGAGCAACCCGTCGAGCGCATCCTGCTCGCCGTCGATGCGGTGCCGCAGACCGTCGATGAGGCGATCCGTACCGGTGCGCAGCTGTTGATCACGCACCATCCGTTGCTGCTCACGGGCGTGCACGGCGTGCCGGCCGACGACCCGAAGGGTGGGCTGATCCACCGGATGATCCGGTCGGGTGTGGCGCATTTCGTGGCGCACACCAACGCCGATGTCGCGGCGCCCGGCGTGTCCGACGCGCTCGCCGACCGGCTCGGTTTGCGCGATCCGCGCCCGCTCGAGGCGCAGGACGACGAACCGTTGGACAAGCTCGTCGTGTTCGTGCCTCTCGCGTCCACGGAGCGCGTCGTCGATGCTCTTGCCGCCGCGGGCGCCGGCCGGCTCGGCGACTACGAGCGGTGCGCCTGGCCGACCGAAGGCATCGGCACGTTCCGGCCGCAGGAGGGCGCCAACCCCACGATCGGCGCGGTGGGCTCGGTCGAGTCGGTGGCCGAGAACCGGGTGGAGATGATCGTGCCCCGTCGGCGACGCGCCGAGGTGATCTCTGCGCTGCAGGCGACGCATCCGTACGAGGAGCCGGCCTTCGACCTGTTGGTGCAGGCGGCGCTGCCCAGCCCGCGAGGCGTCGGACGTGTGGGCGAACTGCCGGAGCCGATGACACTGGCGCAATTCGCCGCGCACGCTGCTCACGTCCTGCCCGCGACCGCGTGGGGGGTGCGCGCAGCCGGCGATCCGGACCGCCTGGTGCGCACCGTCGCCGCGGCCGGCGGTTCCTGCGGACACCTGGCCGGCGAGGCACGCGCGGCCGGTGTGGATGCCTTCCTGACCGCGGACCTGAAACACCATCCCGCGGTCGAGGCGGTCACCGAGCGCGGTCCGCACACCATGGCGCTGCTGGATGCGGCGCACTGGGCCACCGAGGCGCCGTGGCTCGATGCGGTCGCGGACGCCCTGCGGGCGCGGTTCGCCACTACGGTGGAGCGGGTGCACGTGTCCACTCAGATCACCGATCCCTGGACGCTGCACGTGCCGTCCTCGTCCGCGAATCGTTGAGAAGTGAGCCCGACAACCACGTGAACGCCGATCCCGCCGTCCAGCTTCGCCTGCTCGACCTGCAGGCTGCCGACACCGCCCTCGCGCAACTGGCGCATCGCCGCCGGACGCTGCCCGAGCTCGCTGCCATCGCCGAGCACGAGAAGCGTGCCACGGCGGTCCACAACGAGCTCATCGATGCACAGACCGCGACCGCCGACCTCGAGCTCGACCAGCGCCGGCTGGAGAACGACGTGGACAACGTCCGCAGCCGGGCGAGCCGCGACGAGGCACGGCTGCAAGCCGGCGGTCTGCCGGCGCGCGAGCTCGAGGGACTGCAGCACGAGATCGCGACCTTGGCTCGCCGCCAGTCGACGCTGGAGGACGAGCTTCTCGAGGTGATGGAAAGCGCCGAGGAGGCCACCACGGCCCTCGCCGGAGCGCAACAGCGGCTGGACGCGGTCGTCGCCGAGCAGCGCGACCTCGAGGCTCGCCGCGACGCAGCGATCACCGAGATCGACGCCGCCACCGCTCAGCGGGCGCCGGAGCGTGAGCGGATCGCCGCGGAACTGCCCCCCGACCTGGTTGCGCTCTACGAGCGGGCTCGCGCGCACGGCGG
>JBPYES010000452.1:0-20559 GCA_051984825.1 Jatrophihabitantaceae bacterium | reverse complement strand
TCCCACAGCCGTCCGCGAAGGCCGAACGACCCCGTCGACCGCGCTGTCCTCAAGCTGATCGAACCTGCCCGCGCCGAGCTCCGGGTCCCGCCCGCCGAGGTCGTGCGGCTGCTGCGGCTGCTCGTCCTGGCGAGTGCAATGCCGTGGCTGAATGAGGGCAGACCTCTGACTGCGCAGCAAGCGGTCGACGTCGTGCTGGACGGCGTCCGTAAGCGCGAGGTGAACCCGCCATGCTGATCGCCCTGCTGCGCACCCACCTTGCGCCGTATCGGCGCTGGCTCGGCGCCGTCGTCGGATTCCAACTCGTCGGCACGATCGCGTCGCTCTACCTGCCCAGCCTGAACGCCGACATCATCGACAACGGCGTCGCGAAGGGCGACACCGACTACATCATGCGCACCGGCGGCTGGATGCTCGCCGTGAGCCTCGTGCAGATCGCCTGCTCGATCACCGCGGTGTATTTCGGCGCCCGGACTGCGATGAGCGTCGGTCGCGACCTGCGCGGCACGATATTCCGACAGGTGGGCGAGTTCTCCAGTCGCGAGATGGCGCACTTCGGCGCACCGTCGTTGATCACCCGCAACACGAACGACGTCCAGCAGGTGCAGATGCTCGTGGTAATGGCCTGCACGATGATGGTCATGGCGCCGATCATGTGCGTCGGCGGCGTGATCATGGCCTTGCGCGAGGACGTCGGCCTGGCCTGGGTCATTGCGGTGAGCGTGCCCGTGCTGGTAACCATCCTCGGGCTGATCATCCGAAAGATGGTGCCGCAGTTCCGGCAGATGCAGACCCGCATCGACACCGTCAACCGCGTGCTGCGTGAGCAACTCGCCGGCATCAGGGTGGTACGTGCGTTCGTTCGGGAGCCCGTCGAGGTGGAGCGCTTCGACGACGCGAGCACAGCCCTGTCGCAGAGCGCGGTTCGGGTCGGCCGATTGATGGCCCTGCTGTTCCCGACGGTACTGCTCGTCGCGAATCTATCCAGCATCGCTGTATTGTGGTTCGGCGCGTCCCGCGTCGCATCCGGGCAGATGCAAGTCGGTGCGCTGACGGCCTTCCTTGCCTACCTCGTCCAGATCCTGATGTCGGTGACGATGGCGACGATGATGCTGATGATGGTGCCCCGCGCCACGGTGAGCGCCGAGCGCATTCAGGAGGTGCTGGGTACCGAGTCGTCCGTGCGCCCGCCCGTCGACCCGGTGCGCACTGCCGTGCGGCGTGGCGACGTGGAATTCCAAGACGTCTCGTTCCAATACCCCGGAGCGAGCGATCCCGTGCTGCGCGGCATTATGTTGCACGCACGCGCCGGGCAAACCACGGCGATCATCGGCAGCACCGGGTCCGGCAAGTCGACGCTCGTGTCGCTCATCCCGCGGATGTTCGATGTCACGAGCGGTTCGGTGCGCGTCGACGGTGTGGACGTGCGCGAGCTCGATCCCGACATGCTGTGGGGCCGTATCGGGCTCGTCCCGCAGAAGGCGTACCTGTTCAGTGGCACGGTTGCGAGCAACCTCCGCTACGGCAACCCGGACGCCACCGACGAGGAGTTGTGGCACGCGCTGGAGGTGGCCCAGGCCCGCGAGTTCGTCGCGGGGATGCCAGGAGGGTTGTCGGCCGAGATCGCACAAGGTGGCAGCACCGTGTCCGGCGGACAGCGGCAACGTCTGGCGATCGCTCGCGCGCTCGTCCGCCGCCCCGAGATATACGTGTTCGACGAGGCGTTCTCCGCGCTGGATCTCGGTACGGACGCCCGGCTGCGGGCGGCATTGCGGCCGGAGACCCGCGAGTCGGCGGTGATCATCGTGGCGCAGCGTGTGTCGACGATCGTGGACGCCGACCAGATCGCGGTGCTCGACAACGGCGCGATCGTCGGGCTGGGCACCCACGACGAACTGCTGCGCGATTGTCCGCCGTACATCGAGATCGTCGAGTCGCAATTGTCGGCGGAGGCAGCGTGAGCGAGCACCGCAGGGTCGCAAGAGGGCCGAGGAGCGCAGCTCACGCGCGCGACGAGCGCCTGCGCGAGGAGCAGGTGACACAGTGACGCAAACAGTTCCTCGGCGGTTACCGGCGGCTGGGCGAGGTGCTCGGAGCGGTCCGCCGTGGATGTCCGCCGGCCTGCCCGCCGAGAAGTCGATGAACTTCGGTCCGTCAGCGCGTCGCCTGATCGGCCGGCTGGCGCCGGAACGGTGGCGCGTGCTCGGCGTCGTCGCGCTCGCCACCTCCGGGGTGACGCTGTCCGTGCTCGGCCCACTTCTCCTCGGCCACGCAACGAACATCATCTTCGCAGGCGTGCTCGGTGCACGACTGCCCAGTGGCGCCACCCTCCAGCAGGTGGTCGATGTCGCACGCGCCCGCGGCGACGGCAACTACGCGGACTTGCTGCTGCGTATGCATGTCACGCCCGGCCAGGGCATCGACTTCGGCGCACTGCGCAATGTGCTGCTCTTGGTGCTCGTCCTCTACGTCTGCGCGAGCGTGTTCAGCTGGCTGTCCGGGTACGTGCTCAACGACGTGGTGCAACGCACCGTGCTGCGACTGCGCGCCGACGTCCAGCACAAGATCAATCGCCTGCCGCTGTCGTACTTCGACAAGCAGCCACGCGGCGAGCTGCTCAGCCGCGTCACGAACGACATCGACAACGTCTCCCAGAGCCTCCAGCAGACGCTCAGCCAGCTGCTGACGTCGCTGCTGACCGTCGTCGGCGTGATCGCGATGATGTTCGTGATCTCCCCCGTGCTGGCGCTCATCGCGCTGGTCGCCGTGCCGATTTCGGTAATCGTGACGCGGCTCATCGCGAAGCGCTCGCAGAAGCAGTTCATCGCGCAGTGGACCCACACCGGCGCGCTCAACGCCCAGATCGAAGAGGCGTTCACCGGCCACGAGCTCGTCACCGTGTTCGGGCGGCGCCGCGAGGTCGCGCAGACGTTCGCCGCCAAGAACGACGAGCTGTACGCGGCGAGCTTCAAGGCGCAGTTCGTGTCCGGGATCATCATGCCGGCGATGATGTTCATCGGGAACCTCAACTACGTCGCGGTCGCCGTGGTAGGCGGGCTGCGCGTGGCGTCGGGCGCAATCAGCCTCGGCGAGGTGCAGGCGTTCATCCAGTACTCGCGGCAGTTCACCCAGCCGCTGACCCAGGTTGCCTCGATGGCCAACCTGCTCCAGTCCGGTGTGGCGTCCGCCGAGCGGGTGTTCGATCTGCTGGACGCGCCCGAGCAGTCGCCGGACCCGCGTCGGCCGCTACGGCCCGCAGAGGACCGCGGCCGGGTCGAGTTCGAGCACGTCTCGTTCTCCTACGATCCGGAGCGGCCACTCATCCACGACCTCTCGCTGGTCGCCGAGCCCGGGCACACGATCGCGATCGTCGGCCCGACCGGTGCCGGCAAGACGACGCTGGTCAATCTGATCATGCGCTTCTACGAGCTGAACGCCGGACGCATCACGCTCGACGGTGTCGACATCGCGGCGATGCGGCGCGACGACCTGCGCAGCAAGATCGGCATGGTGCTGCAGGATGCCTGGCTGTTCGGCGGGACGATCCGCGACAACATCGCCTACGGCAACCCCCGCGCGTCCGAAGCGCAGATCATCGCAGCGGCCAAGGCAGCCTATGTTGACCGGTTCGTGCGCAGCCTGCCTGACGGCTACGACACGGTGATCAACGAGGAGAGCAGCAACATCAGCGCTGGGCAGAAGCAGCTGATCACAATCGCGCGGGCGTTCCTCGCCGACCCGGCGCTGCTCATCCTGGATGAAGCGACGAGCTCCGTCGACACCCGCACCGAGCTGCTCGTGCAGCATGCGATGTCGGCGCTGCGTGCCAATCGCACGAGCTTTGTAATCGCGCACCGGCTCTCGACCATCCGCGACGCCGACCTGATCCTCGTCATGGAGGCGGGAGCCATCGTCGAGCAAGGCACCCACGCCGGCCTGCTAGCCCGGCGGGGTGCCTACTTCGAGCTCTACAACGCACAGTTCACCGAGCCCGTCGAGGTGTCGTGATGTCGGAATACCGCGCCAGCTTCGACGCAACCGTGACGTTCCTCAACGGAGGCGACCTGTCGGCACACCGCTTCCGGATCGACCTGCCAGGGCTGGACGCATCGCCGGACGATGTCGCCGCACTGTTCGTCCGGCACCTGGGCCTGCTCATGGTCGACAGGGTCGACATTGCGAACCTGGAGATCATCGAAGAGCCGCACAAGGGCTCGCGCGGCGTCGCGGTTACCACCACCGGCGAGCACCGGCTCGTCGAGCTCAATCACGTGATCCGCGACGGCATGACGACCTATCCCGGGCTGCCCGGGCCCACGATCCGTCCACAGCTGACGCGTGAAGCTTCCCGGGCGGCATACGCGCCGGGGACCGAGTTCCAGATCGACCAGATCAGCCTGGTCGGCAATACCGGCACTTACCTGGACAGCCCGTTCCACCGATATGCGTCCGGCATCGACCTTGCCGGCCTGCCCCTCGAGCGGCTGGCCGACCTGCCGATCACGGTGGCCCGCCTGACCGGAAGCGTTCGCCGCGGCATCGACGTGCCGGCACTGGCCGCGTTGCCGGTCGAGGGATGTGCAGTGCTGCTGCATACCGGGTGGGACGCGCACTGGGGGACGCCCGGCTACATCGACGGTGCGCCGTTCCTGACCGGCGCCGCCGCGCAGTGGCTGGTCGAGGCCGGAGCCGCCCTTGTCGGAATCGACTCGGTCAACATCGACGACACGTCAGATGCAGCGCGGCCCGCGCACTCGGCACTGCTCGCCGCCGGTGTCCCGGTCTTGGAGCACCTCACCGGCCTGGAGCAACTGCCGGCAACCGATGCCCGCCTGCATGCTGCCCCGCTCCGGATCGCGCAATTCGGCACGTTCCCGGTGCGCGCCTACGCCGTAATCGGCTAACTGCCCTGCTGGAATTCGAGACGGTTGCCGAACGGGTCGAACGCATGGAATCGGCGCACTCCGGGCAGATCTCCGTCGCTTGCGACGCAGTCGTGGCCGGCAGCGCCCAGGCGTGCCGCGAGCGCGTCCAGGTCGTCGACCACGAAGGCGGGATGTGCCTTGCGAGCGGGCTGAAACGGCACCTCGACGCCTAGATGCAGCATCGCCGATCCGGACGTGAACCAGCAGCCGCCCCGTCCGGCCAGCATCGGCGGCTTGGCCACCTCGGTCATGCCGAGCAGGGTTCCGTAGAAGCTGCGTGCCGTCTCCTCCGACCCGGAAGGGATCGCCACCTGAAAGTGGTCGTAGCCGGTGATCACGGTTTGTGCCCGACGCAGAAGATGCGCCGGAACGGGAACAGGGTGCCGGCTTGCCCGGCTGGGTACGCGTCCCGCAGCAGCGCCGCGTACGCCCCCTCGAACTCGGCGCGCTCACCCTTTGTGAGCACGGCGAGGATCGGGCGCAGCCCGGTGCCGCGCACCCAGTCCAGCACCGGGTCGGTGCCCGTCAGCACGTGCACGTACGTCGTCTCCCACGCGTCGGCGTTCCACCCGAGATCGAGCAGCAGCGTGGCGTATTCCGAGGGGGAATCGACGGGATCCTCGTGGCGCAGCACGTCGCCGAGTTGCTCCTTCCAGCGCGGCGACTCTGCCAGTGATCGCATCAGCGTGTGCGACGGCGAGTTGAAGTTGCCCGGCACCTGCCACGCCAGCCACGCGCCCGACGGCAGCGCCAACGCCCACTCGCGCAGCAGCGACCGATGGGTTGGCACCCATTGGAACGCCGCATTGCTCACCACTACGTCGGTGTCCGGGCTCGGCCGCCACGACTCGATGTCGCCGACCCGGAACGTCACGCCCGGAGCCGATGCCTGCGCGATCATTTCCGGCGACGAGTCGACGCCCTCGACGGACGCGGCCGGCCAGCGCTGCGCCAGCAGCCCGGTCAATGCGCCCGGGCCGCAGCCGAGGTCGACGACACGCCGCGGCGCACCGGCCCCGACGCGCGCCACGAGGTCAAGGAACGGCCGGTCGCGCTCACCGGAGAACTTGCCGTACTGTTCCGGATCCCATTGCATGTACTAATCCTCTCGACGTCAAGAGACTATCTCTTGATGTCAAGAGGCGTGGCACAATCACTGGTATGGCAGATGAAGTCGACGAGATCGTCGCGGCGTGGCAGCGGGAGCGGCCCGACCTCGATGTCGAGCCGCTGCAGATTCTGTCGCGGATCAGCCGGTTGGCCGATGTCCTCGACGATCGCCGCGCCGCAGCGTTCGTCGAGCACGGACTGCAGGCGCATGAATTCGATGTGCTCGCCGCGCTGCGCCGCAGTGGTGATCCGTTCGAGATGACCGCGGGCGAACTGTGCGCCGCGACGTACGTCACATCGGGGACGATGACGAGCCGGCTCGACCGCCTGGCCGCGCGCAAGCTCGTCGTGCGCCGGCCGGACGACGACGACGGACGGCTCGTCCGGGTCCGCCTCACCGCAGCAGGCCGGCGCCGCATCGACGGCGCGTTGACCGCGCTGGTCGGCTCCGAGCGGGAGCTGGTCGCTGCACTCACCGAGTCCAAGCGTGAGCGGTTGGCAGCCGGTCTGCGCGAGCTGCTCGCCGCCGCCGTATCCCGATCCTGAGAGCCCGCGCGATTCGGGACGATCTGTTACCGCGGCGTAGCTACGCTGACGGCGGTAGCGGCGGATTCTGGAGGAGTGCCCATCGGCGCCGACGGCGTGAACGCGAGCGTGGACACCGGCCGCCCCGGGGTGGTCGCCGGGCGGTCTGCTGTGCCCGCGGCACGTCCGGACAGCCCGGACGGGACGAGCCCGGCCGAACCACAGACCTCGGCCGTGTCGTCGGTCTCGGCGATAAAGGGCGTGCTGCGCGTCAAGCCGTTCCGGCGGCTCTGGTACGCCACCGCGCTGTCGAGCCTGGGGGACTGGCTCGGGCTGCTGGCCACGACGGCAATGGCTACCTCGCTCGCGCACGGGTACAGGGCGCAGAACTACGCCCTGGGCGGCGTGCTCGTTATCCGCATGCTGCCCGCCGTCGTGCTCGGCCCGGTGGCCGGCGCATTTGCTGACAGATTCGATCGTCGCCGCACCATGGTGATCGGCGACGGCGCACGGTTCGTACTGTTCATGACCATTCCCATCGCGCACCTTGTCGTGAGCGAGCACAAGACCCTGATCTGGCTATATGTCGCAAGTTTTCTGATCGAGTGCATCAGCCTGTTCTGGCTGCCGGCGAAGGATGCGTCGGTACCGAATCTGGTGCGGCGCGATCAGATCGAATCGGCCAACCAGCTCAGCCTGATCACGACCTACGGGCTCACCCCGGTGCTAGGGGCGGCGCTCTTCTCGGTGCTCTCGCTGATCACGACCGTGCTGGCCAGGCACCTGTCGTTCTTCCGCGCAGAACCGGTCAACCTCGCTCTCTACCTGAACGCCGGGACGTTCCTCGCCGGCGCGCTGATCGTCTTCTTCATCCGGGAGATCAGCGGGTACGGACGACGGCGCCAGCCGGGCGAGCAACCGCCCCTGCTGGCCCTGATCCGCGAGGGTGCGAGCTTCGTCCGCTCGTCTCGGCTGGTCCTCGGTCTGCTCATCGGCCTGCTCGGCGGCTTCTGCGGCGCGGGCGTGGTGATCGGCGCGGGCAAGATCTTCGTAACCAGCTTGGGCGGGGGCAACGCGGCGTACGGCGTGTTGTTCGGGACGCTGTTCGTGGGGCTGGGGCTCGGCATGGCTGTCGGGCCGCGCATCGGCCGGGAGCTCTCCCGGCGACGGCTCTTCGGCCTGTCGATCGTGTTCGGTGGTGCCTGCATCGTGCTGGCGGCTTTCATGCCGCAGATCGCGCTGGCGACGATCTTCGTATTGGGGACAGGCTTCGGTGCCGGCAGTGCGTACCTGGCCGGAATCACGCTCACCGGAGTCAACGTCGACGACGACATGCGCGGGCGGATGTTTGCGCTTTTCCAGTCACTGATCCGCGTTGTGCTCGTGTTGACGTTGGCGGCGGTACCGTTCGTCACCGGTGCGGTCGGACGCAACACGTTCTCGATCGGCGATGCGCACGTGACCGTCGACGGCACTCGGTTCGTACTGGTCGCGGGCGGGCTCCTCGCGATCGCTGCAGGTGTGCTGGCGTACCGGCAGATGGACGACAAGCAGCATGTGCCCCTATGGGCGGACATCAAGGCGGCGTGCATGCGGGACAGTGCCGCACGGCGGCGGATCACCACCGGCGGCGTGCTCATCGCATTTGAGGGTGGCGAGGGCTCAGGCAAGTCGACGCAGGCGCAGCTGCTCGCCGACTCGCTGATCAAGGCCGACTACGCCGTACGAGTTACGCACGAGCCGGGCGCGACGGTGGCTGGCAGCAAGATCCGTGACCTGCTGCTGCACCACGACGAACCGCTCACCGCGCGCGCCGAGGCGCTGCTGTTCGCGGCCGACCGAGCGCACCACGTTGACACCGTGATCAAACCGGCTCTCGACGCGGGCGAGGTGGTGATCACCGACCGGTTCGTCGATTCGTCACTCGCGTACCAGGGTGTGGGGCGTGACCTCAAGGCACAGGACGTGCGGCGCATCTCGCGCTGGGCCACCGGCGGACTCACCCCGGACCTGGTGGTGTTGCTCGACGTCCCGGCCGAGGTGGGCCTGAACCGGGCGCGCGGCCGCAGTGCCGCCGACAGGCTGGAGCGCGAGTCGCTCGACTTCCACGAGCGGGTGCGCCAGGCGTTCCGTCGCCTGGCTGAGGCCGAGCCGCGGCGGTACCTGGTGCTGGACGCATCTCGCCCGGCGTCGGAGCTGGCCGATACCGTGCTCGCCGTGGTTCAGAAGCTGCTGAACGAACGGCGGCGACGAAGCGAGTGACGGTCTGGGACGACCTGGTCGGGCAGCAACCAGCAGTGGCAGTGCTGCGCGCCGCCGCCATGGCCGCGCGCGACGTGCACGAGGGCCGGCCCGTCGCTCCCGGCACGTTGACGCACGCCTGGCTGTTCACCGGCCCACCCGGCTCGGGGCGTTCGGTTGCCGCCCGTGCGTTCGCCGCTGCGCTGCAGTGCGTGGCGGACGGCGAGCCGGGCTGCGGAGTGTGCTCGGGCTGCCATACGACGCTGACCCGTAGTCATCCGGACGTTCGAGCCGTCGTCCCGGAGGGCCTGTCGATCTCGGTGGCCGAGATGCGCGCTGTCGTGGCGACCGCGGCGCGCATGCCGGCGCTCGGGAGGTGGCAGGTCGTCCTCATCGAGGACGCCGACCGGCTCACCGAACAGGCGTCCAATGCGCTGCTGAAGGCTGTCGAGGAGCCGCCCGCGCGCACCGTGTTCCTGCTGTGCGCTCCGTCCACGCATCCGGACGACGTGGCCGTGACGATCCGGTCGCGATGCCGGCTGGTGCCGTTGCGGATCCCGCCGGCCGAGTCGGTGGCCGGCATTTTGTCGCGTTCCGGAGTCGATCCCGAGACGGCGCGGTGGGCGGCTGCCGCGGGCCAAGGGCATGTCGGCCGGTCACGGCGGCTTGCTCATGACGCTGACGCCCGGGCGCGGCGCGCCGCCGTGCTCGCGATCCCGGCCTCGCTCACATCGCTCGGCGCGTGCCTGGCGGCCGCCGACCACCTGGTGGGCGCCGCCGAGGCGGAGGCTGCAGCGATCACCGTGGAGCGCGACGCCGGCGAGGCCGAGGCGCTGCAGACTGCGCTGGGTGCCGGCGGCACCGGCAAGGGTGCGGCAGCCGCCTCCCGGGGCGCAACGGCAGCCGTGCGCGAGCTGGAGCGACGACAGCGCTCCCGGGCCACGCGGACCCAGCGCGACGCGCTCGACCGCGCGCTGGTCGACCTGGCGGCGTTCTACCGGGACGTGCTGTTGCGGCAGGCCGGTGCCGCGGCCGCGCCGGCGCATCCGGACTTCGCCGACGACGTGGCGACGGTGGCGCTCCGCGTCACGCCGACCGGCGCGCTGCAGCGCCTCGACGCGGTGCTGGCCTGCCGCGAAGCGGTGGAGTTGAACGTCAAGCCCCGAGTCGCCGTCGAGGCAATGACAGCCGCATTGCGCCTGCCCTAGACGCCCACGCGCCCAGCTATGGCGGCGGCCTCCGTCCGGTTGGTGACGCCGAGTTTGCGCAACAGGTTCGTGACGTGCACGCTCGCGGTCTTCTCGCTGATGAACAGCGCCGTGCCGATCTGCCGGTTGGTGCGCCCCTGCGCGACGAGCGCCAGCACCTCGAGTTCACGCGGCGTCAGGTGCAGCGCCGCGACGGGGTCACGAGCCGGCCCGCCCGTCGACAGGCCGAGGCGTGCCCGCTGTGCGAGAGAACGCACCTGCGCGGCCAGGGGCGCTGCGCTCAGCGCGTCGGCGACGCCGAGCACCTCGGTGAGCAACTCGGCCGCCGCCTCGCGGGATCGCGCCCGTAGCAGGGCATCCGCCTGCCAATAGCGGGCCACCGCCGCCCGGTACGGCTGGCCGACCTCGTCCCATAGCGCCACAGCTGCCGCCCACTCGTCCGGGGTGTCGGCGCCGTGCGCACGGGCGCGCTCCGCCGGCACAGTGGCCAGCCACGCCCGTACCTCCGGCAGCGGGGTGGGCACAGTCGCACCCCAGGCGATCGCCTCGCCGGCCAGCTCGTCCACGGCGGCGGGATCGCCGTGAATGGTCACGCCCAGGCCGTAGGCCTGTGCGACGTAGTACTGGTCATCGGTGCGTCGTGCGAGCGTCAGCGCTTCGGTCAGCAGGGCGCGGGCATCGTCCCACCGCTCGTCCAGTGTCGCGAGCTCGGCCGCACGCAGCAGCGCCAGCCCACGGAACTGGACGTCGTCCGCCTGCGCCGTATCGCGCAGCACCCGCTCGAGCAGGGGGCGGGCCTCGTCGAGCTGCCCGCGCCACAGCAACAGCGGCAGCGAACGCAGCTCGTAGTAAGGGTCGCCCGGCGGAACCCGCGGGTCGGACCGTACGGCGGCTGCCTCGTCCCACCGCCCGGCGCAGATCAGCGCGATGACCCAGTTGCCGGCCACTGCCGATGCGTAGTGCCGCACGTAGCCGGCGCCCACCGCGTAGTCGACGCCCTCCGCGCCTGCCCGGGCCGCGTCGTCGTACCGAGTGGCGTAGCAGAGGCAGTGCGCCACGTTGACGTGGGCACGGCACATCTCATACGGATCGGTGATCAGCTCGAACGCCCGCTCCATCGTGGACACGCCCTCGTCGAGCCGGCCGAGCCCGACCAGGGTCGGGGCCAGGCTCACCAGCACGTGCGCCCGAACGTCGTCGGCGCCGACCTCGTCCGCAATCACGATCGCCCGGTTCAGCACCTGCTCCGCGTCGCGGTATTGGTTGCGCAGCATCAGACTCTGCCCGAGCGCGGACAATATGTACGCCTGCTCGGGCGAGATCGGCCGGCCCTCCACCAGCGCACCGGCCTGCTCATAGGCAGTGTGCGCCGCAATGCCCCGGTTGATCGCCCAGTTGTAACGCCCGATGCGTTCGTACACCAGCGCGCGCTGCTCGGCCGGTGCGTCGTCGCCCAGCTCGCGCAGCGCTGCCTCAGCCAGGGTCACAGAGCGCGGCGAGAACGAGGACGCATGCAAGGCGCTCGCGGCGAGCAGCAGCAGATCAGCCCGGCTGATGCCCGGATCGGGCAACCGGTCGTAGAGGCGCAGCGCCCGTTCGTACTGCGCCGCCGCGTCGGCAAACGCGCCTACGCGTTCCGCCTCCTGCCCCGCCTGTAGCGACGCCGCGAACGCCTTGACCGGCATGCGGCCCGCATCCCAGTGGTGGGCCAAGAGCGCCCAGCGTACGTGCGCGTCCAGCCGCTTGGAGGCCTCGATCGCCCGGGCAGCATCGAGGTGTAGCCGCTCCCGTTCGCCGGGCAGCAGGTCGTCGTAGAGCGCCTCGCGGACCAGTGCATGCCGGAACCGGCACGCATCGCCGTCGATCACCAGCACCTGGTCCGAGACGGCCTCGCGCAGCGCGGTGGTCACCGGTTCTGCAGTGATCTGCTCGAGCAGCACGTCGTCCACCTCGTCGCCCAGCACGGCGGCGACGTGTAGCACCGCCTGCGCCGGCTCGGACAGCCGCTCCACCCGGGACAGGATTAGATCGGACAGTGTGGCCGGCAGGCCGTGCCCCATGCCCCCGGCGGCCACGAGCTCCTCGATGTAGAACGGGTTGCCGTCGCTGCGCGCGAGCAGCTCGTCCACGACCTCGTCGGACGCGGGATCGTCGCTGATCTCGCCGAGTAGCCTCGCCAGCTCGTCGCGGCGCAGCCCGGGCAACACGATCCGCTCGACGCGCGGGTCGCGCTCCAGATCGGCGATCACCGGTCGCAGTGGGTGGCGCCGATGCAGGTCGTCGGCGCGATAGGTCAGCAGCAGCACGACCGCGGCGGCACGCAGGTTGCGGCCGAGGAAGGCGACCAGGTCGCGGGTCGACGCGTCCGCCCAGTGCAGGTCTTCGAAGACAAGAAGGACGGGCTGACGCTGACTCAACCGGGTCAGGAAACCGAGGAGGTGCTCGAACAGCGGACCGGAGCTCTGGGCGCCGCCCGCGTTGCCGCCGCTGAGGAGGGCGCCCACGTCCGTCAGGCCGGGGCCGAGCAGTTCGGCCAGGACGTCCTCACCGAGCTTGGTACGCAGCTCACGCAGCGCCTCGACGAGCGGCGCGTACGCCACGGACACCTCGCCGAGCTGCAGGCACCCGCCCAGGGCGGTAATGAACCCGTCGCGGCGCGCCTGCTCGATCGAGGTCGCCACCAGCCGGCTCTTCCCGATGCCTGCATCACCGGACAGCAGCACCACACGCGCTGCACCCTCCGCCGCCATCTGCGTCACTGCTCGAAGTAGGGCCAGCTCGTCGGAACGTCCGACCAGCTCGCGGCTGGTCACTCGGCGCGCCACAGTCGCGAGCATAAGAGAAGACCGCCAGCCATTCGGTAAGTCCGAGTGGCTGGCGGCCGGCGGGGGGCGGCGCGTGTCGCCCGGTGGCGCATTCATTCCGGAGCTCACAGCGCTGCGGCGGCGAGGTCCTTCAGGAAAGCGGAGACGCGGTGGTTGCGGCTGTACCGACGCTCGGCCTTGTGGGCCTTCGGCTCGCGCTCGGTCCGGGTGCGGCGGTAGGCGATGGCGTTGGTGTGCAGCTCGCGGTGGTGCTCGGTGGCGATCTCTGCGTTCAGGTAGGTGCTCATCGTTTCCTCCTCGGTTGGCCTGACATGGATAAGAATCCGAGTAAGGCCGGGGGCACCGCATCGGGAGATTGCCTAAGGTCCTGCGGCGCTGGACCTCAGATGTGCCGCAGCCCCGTGATTTCAGGCTTCTAAGGGGTCCTAGGGGGTGAGTTAGGCTCGTGCGATGAACGCTCGCGCACGCGGGATGGGCTGCCGATGGGCCTGATTTGCGCTGTTACGTTCCAGCGCCAGGGACGGCTGTACTACGCCGACCCCGGCTCGCTCACGCCCGCGGTCGGCGACCAGGTGCTCTATCCCACCGAGGACGGCCCCGAGGTCGCCGAGGTCATGTGGGCACCGCAATGGGTCAGCGAAGATGTCGGCGGGCTGCCCGTACTCGCCGGCATGGCAGGGCCGGAGGATCTGGAGCGCGCCGAGGTCAGCCGCAAGAAACGCGCTGCCGCCCGGGTCGCCGCCCGCAAGCTGATCCGCGAACACGAGCTGCCGATGAAGATCAGCGGCGTCGACTACGTCGAGGACGGCAACCGCACGACGATCTACTTCACCGCGCCGCACCGCGTCGATTTCCGGGCGCTCGTCCGTGACCTGTCGGCGACGCTTTCCGGACGCGTCGAGCTGCGCCAGCTCTCTGCACGCGACGAGGCGCGGCTGACCGGCGGCATCGGTTCATGCGGACGGGAGCTGTGCTGTTCGACGTTCCTGGTCGACTTCGAGCCGGTATCGGTGCGTATGGCCAAGGATCAGGACCTGCCGCTCAACCCGCTTCGGATCTCCGGCGCGTGTGGCCGGCTGATGTGCTGCCTGAAGTACGAGCACCCGCTGTACCAGGACTTCGCTTCGAAAGCACCGGACATCGGATCATCCGTCGACACCCCGGACGGTGCGGGCACAGTGGTCGGGCACAGCGTCCCGAGTGAGTCCGTGGTGGTGCGGCTGTCGGCGGACGGACGCCGTTCCGTGTGCGCGCTTGCGTCGGTGTGCTCGGCGCGGCGCGCTTACGAGGGGAGCTTGGGAGCCGAGCGTGGTTCGGAGACCCGGCCCTCAGATTCCGGAGCGGTCCACTGATCCCGAGCGATCAGCACTTCGCGCAGTAGGTCAGGCCGGTCGGTGATGATGCCGTCCACACCGGCGTCGAGCAGTTGGTGCATGTAGGGCGGTTCGTTCACCGTCCAGACCACGAGGCGCAGGCCGAGCATGTGTGCTGCGGCGATCGTTCGCCGGCTGACCAGAGGGGCGGGTACGTGCGCGAACCGCGCCGGCTCGTGCCACCACGGCGGGATGATCTTGGCCGGGGCGCTCGCGAGCAACGTCGCAAGGGCACGCCAGCCCAGTGCCGTCGTCAACGCCGGCCCGAGGTCGCGGCGCAGCTTCGCGAGCCATCCGTCCCACGCTCCGGCCGCGCAGACCCGGTGCGTGGCGTCCGCCGCGCTGATTGCGCGGGCGAGCGGCCCGACGGCCTCGGCGTCCTTGACGTCGATTGCGAAGCAGGCGTCGGGGAACGCGCGCAACAGCTCAGCGATCGTGGGTGCGCCCAGCTCATGGCTGCTCGTGTCGCGGACCAGGTCCGGCCGGCTCCGCAACCGCCGCAGGTTGGCATCGTGAAACGCGACGCACACGCCGTCCGCGGTCACTCGGGCATCCGTCTCGAGGTAGCGCAGGCCGAGCGCGTACGACCGGGCGAACGCGTCCAGCGTGTTCTCGGCGGCCAGCCCGGCACCGCCGCGGTGTGCGATCGCCAGCGGCCCAGGCGTGGTGCCATAGTTCACGAGGATGACTGTGGGGCATGCCGGACGGCTCCGGCGCACATTGCGGCCGCTGCGCCGAGACGTTCACCGGAGTTTTGTCGCGGCGTCGCACGGCCGATCGATGGCGTTCGCGACGGCCGCGGCTCGGTCGTTAGACTGACGCGTCGCGCCCGTTTCGCGGGCGCATGCCGCCTTAGCTCAGTCGGCCAGAGCGACGCACTCGTAATGCGTAGGTCCGGGGTTCGATTCCCCGAGGCGGCTCCATCCCAAAATCCCCGGAACTCCGGGGCTCGTGGGCCGGTTCTGTTCGATCGACACGTGGCGGCCGGCAGCAATGGCGGGGTACGAGAGACTGCATCGCATGTCGCGGATTCGACGTTTCGACCATGTCGGCATTACGGTCGCCGATCTCGACGTGGTCTCGGCGTTCTTCGTCGAGCTGGGTTTCGAGGTCGAGGGACGCACGTTCCTCGAGGGCGAGTTCCTGGACACCGTCATCGGCATCCCCGACTCCCGTACCGAGATGGTCATGCTGCGGCCGCCTGATGATGGGACGCGGCTCGAACTGACGAGGTTCATCCGACCGGGCCACGAGCCGGGCTCGCCCGACGCGATGGCCACCGAGCTGGGGCTGAGCAACGTGTCGTTCGAAGTGGGTGACCTGCAGGCAATCCTCGATCGCCTCGCCGCGGACGGCTACGGCGTCATCGGCGGTGTCGGCGAGTACGAGGATGTCTGGCGCATGGCCTCCGTGCGCGGGCCGGAGGGCATCATCGTCAACCTGGCGGAGCGAATCGAGTGACGATCAGCCGCCGACCGCATCGGCAGTAGCAGCCACCGCGACATGCTTGTCAGTCCTCGAAGACGGACCAGCAGATCGCGTTGCGCCGGGCTTGGTCCTCAAGGACGACTGCCCGAATCTGCTCGTCAAGTTGGTCGCGCTGCCAGTCACGTTCGACGCGTCCGGCGCTGGGGTTGCGCGGGTGCGCTGCTCGCGCGGCCTTGATCGCATAGGCAGCGGCGCCGAGATCATGCTCGGGTACGTGGCCGACGCACGCTGCTTGACCGGCGGCATAGGCGGCATACCGCGCGGCCCCCGCGACGGGGCGGGCTGCACCCATCGCGTGTCCGCCGCGTGCCCGAGCGTCCATCATCGTCATATTCCCGCGGGCCCACGCGCGTGCTGCCTCGATCGCGTCGCGTGGGCGAGTATCCGGTGGCTGGCGGTCCTCGAAGAAATGCAGCACGTGTTCCGCGCACTGCGCAGCCCACAGCGCCAAGAGTTGATGATCAGCATCAGTGAGCGTTCCACCACGGCGGATCGTGATCAGGCGAGGGTCGCGGACCTTCGGGAGGATCACGCAAATCAGCATGCCAGCCGTGCGAACGGAATCAGTTACGACCTTGATCGCGCTCACACGCGGTCAGCGGCGCCATTGGTAGGGCGTCGTGGTCGAGACCTTGACGAGACCGGACCGTTCAAGGATCGGGCGCGAATACTCGGTCGAGTCGCTGGTGATGAGGGTCTTGCCCATGCGCAACGCGGACCGCGCCCGCGCCGCGGTCAACGCGCGATAGATTCCGCGACCACGCCACTCCGGCCGCGTCGCGCCACCCCAGATCCCGGCGAAGTCGGTCCCGGTCACCGGTTCCAGCCGCCCGGCGCTGACGATCTGCCCGTCCGCCTCCGCGACCCACAGCTCCATACCGTCATCGAAGGACAGCCGCCGCACCAGGGCGTCGGCCACCGCCCTCGCCTCGGGGACCGGATCGCCGAAGACCTCCGCGCTCATGGCGGTCATCGCACGGACGTCCGCCTCCTCGCTCACCCGCCGCAGGGTCACGCCCTGGGGCAGCGGCACGTCGACCGCGAGCCTCCGAGCCTCGCCGATCATGATCGACTCTGGTTCATCCGGGACGAACCCGTTGTCCAGAAGTGCCTCGTGCAACTGTGGCGCGTGATCGTGCCCGCGCGTCTTCCACTCGACCCGATTGATCGCAGCATCTGCCTGATAGTGGGCCAGCGCTGCCGCCACAAGCCGCCGGACGGCGTCGGCATCGGCTCCGCCGAGATCTCGATAGGTGACGAAACCGCGGCCGCCCGCGAACGTCACCAGGCGCAACGGACCGAGGCTGGTCACCGAGACCGCGCTCGGTGTTTCTGCGTCCGTTCGCAACTGCTCGTCATACGCCGCGAGCAACCAAGTCCGATCATGCATACCGAGCACCGTGACAGATCCGATGCTCGGGCGATGCGCGGACCCTGGCCTGCTCTGCTCACGCGCATGTGCTACGTGAGCAGGAGCAACCGCGCGAGTCGAAATCGCAGCCGCGTGGCCAACGGTATTGTGCCTGCCCGTACGTTTCGAGCCCGCCGCCGATATCGACGCCGCCCGCTGAGCCACTAAGACCGCCGGTAGGAGTGCGCACGACCTGCGGCGGATGAGTGCGGTGCAGCCTTGCTCCGCTATCCAAGGGATCGACCCTTGTTGGACACTCACCCCTGTGAGCGGGCAGGTACTGGTGACCAAGGCTGTGAACGCACTCATTGGCGATGCGCATTCGCGAATCGGCGGTCCGGTGGAGCAGGCCGTGGAGCGCGTCCGACGTAGGGAGGGCGGATTGTGGGTCGGCGGCCACGCCACCTTGACCGACTGTGAACTGCAATTCGCCGCCAACGGACTTAACCGCGCCGCTCAGGACGGAACGCTGGATATCTGCGTCGACCTGGGCCAGATCCAACAGGTCGAGGTACGTCCTGGGCTGATCACCAATATCGTCGAGGTGCGCAGCCCCAAAGGTCTGCTCAAGCTGCGATGCTTCGGTGCCGCGCGCTTCGCGCAATCGATCCGCGACGCGATCGCAGCCCGCTAGGACGCACTTAATTCGGCAGGACCGACGAGGTACACGACGGTCGTACTGGTGAATGGCTTCGAGAAAGGTTCCCTAAGGAGGTCGGCTGTGACGACCACGTATTTGGGCAGCGACGACGTGAGCAGGCACCGCCGCGACTACCGGCCGGAATGGCTGGACAACCTGGCGGATGACGTGACGATGGAAGGATCGGTACTGACCGGGATCGCTGAGGGACCGGACGCGATACGGGCAATCCTTGGCTTTGCCCGGACGCTCTACGACTACCAGGAATTCAACTACGTCGGCAGCTATGGAGACCACGGATTCGTGGAGGACTACACGTCCGTGGTGCGTGGTGAGCCGATCGGCAGCGTCGTGGTAATCCGCTTCAACGAGTCTGGCCAAACAGCCGGCATCGTCGTTAACCACCGGCCACTGCGCTCGGTGCTGATCTGGTCGCAGCTCATGGGCGAGCACTTCACCGGCACTCCGTACGCGCAGTTCTTTCTCAGCCGCGAGGCGGCCGAGGTGTTGCACGAGGCAATGAAAACACGGTAGGCGGCATCTTCGACCGCACCCGGATGTGCACGATCTTTGCTGATCGAGCTTTACCGAAAAGAGGAGTCACGTTGACTACCGCGGTGATCGGTGCCACCGGCCGCGTCGGCAGTGAGATCGTGCGCGGGCTACTTGGGCGCGGCGATGCGGTCACTGCGCTCGTTCGCGACCCCCGCAAAGCCCGCCGCGCCTTTGGCGAACCCGCCGGGCTGCACATCCGTCCGACGCGCCTGGACGACCCGCACGACCTCACCGAGGCGCTTGACGGGATCCGCACGGTGTTCATCGCTATGGGATCGGTCGGGATCGAGGGCGTTCTGCAGCGGATCGCGATCAACACCGCTGCTGTGATCGCCTCGATCGAGCAGGTCACCCGGCTATCGGTGCTCAACACCTCGGCGGACTCACTGGGGATCAACCAGCGAGCCCACTACAGCATCGACCAGTTCGCCGCTTCGACTGCAGTGCCGTACTCGACGATCCGCCCCGCGATCTTCTCTGCGTCACTGCTCGCCGCGGCGCCCGAGGTCCGCGCCTCGCGCACCTGGACCGGCCTTGCCGGCAGCGGCAGCATGGCCTTGATCGACCATCGCGACGTGGCCGAGGCCGGGTTACGCGTGCTCACCGACCCGGCGCTATGGGGCGCGCACCACGACCTGACCGGACCGGTTCCTCTGTCGTGGCCGGAGGCGCTGGAGCTGCTTTCGGCGGAACTCGGCGAGCCCGTCACGTTCCAGGTCGCGGCCGAGCGGCAGTTCCTCGAGCGCCTCACCCGCGCAGGGATACCAGCGGGGACGGCTGAGCTGCTCATCACACGCGAGTGGGCGATCCTCGCCGGCGAGAACGACTACACGACCGGCACCTTCCAGCAGATCACCGGCCGCCCCCCACGCCCAGTCGCCGAGTTCCTGCACAACCACCGCGCGGAATTCGTCTAAGAAACGCCAACAGGTCACAGCAACCACCCCCCGCGGGGCCGACCCTGCCGCGAGCGTGGGCGCCCCTGATCTACGCCACAAGATCCGCCGAAATCCTTGATCGGGTCTGGATACTGCGCAGGGTGGCGGTCACGTTGATCTCGAAAATCTCATTCCATAATTGATGTCGACTGCCGCCTCACCTGCACCGAGTGAAGGGCGTTGTGCGGGCTTGGCGGGATGGGCACGATGGCAGAGTGGATGACTGGGTCAGCATTGCGATCGATGTGCTGGCGGATCATCCGGCGGTCACGAGCGTCGAGTTCGCTGGCTCGCGATCTCGCGGAACGCACGATGTGCTTTCCGACTGGGATTTCGCCGTCGAGACTTCGGACTTCACGGCCCTCGCGTGCGACCTGCCGGCGTTGGTGGCGCCCTTGAAGCCGCTCAGTCAGCAATGGGAGCCGATGGGCCACTTTCCTGTCTACCAAGTCCTGCTCCGCGGTCCGACCAAGATCGAGTATCTCTTTCTGGGTCAGTCGCAAGACCCTGCTCCTCCGTCGGTACCCACTCGGGACACGCTGGAGTCGATCAATACCCACTTCTGGGATTGGATCTGGTGGTTGACGACCAGAGCCTCGATCGGGCGGAGCGACCTCGTCGCAGAACATCTAACCCAGCTCCACGCCCACCTCTTGCGACCCATGGGCATCGTCGCCGTACCCACGAGCATCGAAGCTGCGGTCGACGTGTTCGTGGCTCGGCGCAATGAGTTAGAAACCGAGTTGGGAGTAACGGTCGACGGAGCACTCGAAGACGAGGTTCGCCGCGGCATTGCTCGCGTACTCGGCTACCAATAAGAACGCATTCCCGGACGTCCACGTGTACCACTTCGGCCGATCGTTTGCCTTTGCAGTCACTTGGGCACGCTGGGTACATGGTGTGCAGATCAGCTTCGGCTGAGGGGTCTGGTCAGGTGAGCGCTTTAGGCATCGACGTGGGGACGAGCAGCACGCTGGTGTACCAGCGCCGCCGTGGTCTCGTCTGGCACGCGCCGACACTCATGACGTCGCGCAGGGAGTCCAGCCGCGCGCGGCTCGCGCCGGTGATGATCGGGCACGAGGCCCGGTCGATGATCGGCAGGTGTCCGGCGGAGCTTGCCACGGTGCATCCGTCCGGGACGGTGCGGTCGTCGATCTCGAGGCGGCGCGCGCGTATCTCGCCGCGGTGTTTTCGGCGGCATGCGGGCCACGGTGAGCGTCTTGTTCGTGATCTCGCTGGCGGCGTACTTCCTCGTCCGCCCCGCCACCGGCTCCGGCGTCAACGCGCCCAGCGACCGTACGCCGGCCCCGGCCCCGGCGA
>JBPYES010000451.1:0-4131 GCA_051984825.1 Jatrophihabitantaceae bacterium | reverse complement strand
CGTGAAGCAACGCTTGCGCCGTCCCAGAGCGGTGCCGCCAAGCTGGCCGCTCAGCACAAGCTGTACGTCCGCGACCGCATCGGGTTGCTCTTCGATGAAGGCACGTTCGTCGAGGACGGCCAGCTCGCGAATGCCCTTGACGGCACGCTGCCCGCTGACGGCGTCGTGACCGGACAGGGCCTCGTCGACGGACGCCCCGCGCTGGTCGTCGCCAACGACCCCACCGTCAAGGCCGGCTCGTGGGGCGCACGCACGGTCGAGAAGATCATCCGCACGACGGAACGAGCGCTCACCGAAGAACTGCCTCTGTTCTGGTTCATCGATTCGGGCGGGGCCCGCATCACCGACCAGGTCGCTATGTTTCCCGGACGCCGTGGTGCGGGGCGCATCTTCCACAACCAGGTGGCGCTGTCGGGCAAGGTGCCGCAGATCTGCTGCCTGTTCGGGCCGTCCGCCGCAGGCGGTGCGTACATCCCGTCCTTCTGCGATGTGGTGATCATGGTCGAGGGCAATGCATCGATGTATCTGGGCTCACCACGCATGGCCGAGATGGTGGTGGGCGAGAAGGTCACGCTGGAGGAGATGGGCGGGGCACGCATGCACGCCACCGTGTCGGGATGCGGCGACAATCTGGCTGTCGACGACGAGGACGCCATCGAGCAGGCCAAGCTGTTTTTCTCCTACCTGCCGACGTGCTGGCGCGAGCAGCCACCTGAGACGCAAGCCGAGCCGGCGGCGCGCGTCCTGGCCGACGACGCGATTCCGACCGAGGAACACCTGCCCTTCGACATGCACGAGATCATCGACGGAATCGTCGACAGCGACTCGTTCTTCGAGGTCAAGCCGCTGTTCGCCGCCGAATTGATCACCGGCTTTGGGCGTCTCGACGGCCGCCCGCTCGGGGTGCTCGCGAACAACAGCGCGGTACGCGGCGGCGTCCTGTTCGTCGACTCCGCCGACAAGGCGGCGCGCTTCATCTGGTTGTGCGACGCGTTCAACGTCCCGCTGCTGTACCTGGCCGACGTGCCGGGCTTCATGATCGGCAGCGATGTCGAGCGGCAGGGCATCATCCGGCACGGTGCCAAGATGATCACTGCTGTCTCGGAGGCGACCGTGCCGCAGGTATCGGTAATCGCCCGTAAAGCATATGGAGCCGGGCTGTACGCCATGGCCGGTCCGGGGTTCCTGCCGGACGCATGTATCGCGCTGCCCACGGCGAAGATCGCGGTGATGGGCCCGCAGGCGGCGGTGAACGCCGTCTACGCCAACAAGATCGCGTCGATCGAAGATCCCGAGGAGCGCGCCGTGTACGTGGCGGAGCGCCGCAGCGAGTACGAGCAGGACGTCGACCTGATGCGGCTCGCGTCCGACTTGGTCATAGATGCAGTGATCGATCCCGGTGAACTCCGCGAGGAGCTGATCCGGCGCTACCGCGTGCTGGTCGGCAAGTCGCGCCACCTCGCCAGCAAGCGGCACGGCGTGCCGCCGACATGACACTCGCTCGGGTGGTCGGCGTGCGCGGGTCGGCGACACCGGACGAGCTGGCTGCCGTGCTCGCCGCGCTCGCCCAGCGGCCGGCCCCGGCGGACGACGATGGCTATGAGCACTGGCGGCGCGCGCGCCTCGCCGCCCTGGCCCGCACACGGATCACCCGTGACGCGTCGCGGCAACCTTGTCAAATGCGCCGTCCACAGCAGCCCCGGTTGTCCACAGATCCCAGGGAGGCCGTGCGGCGCTGACGTCTCGTTGGCGATGCTAGCCGCACGTCGGTCAGACTGGTCACGTGCCGAAGGAGACGGTCATGCAGCCGCAGCTGGACATGCCGCGTGAATGGACGTACGCGGAACTCGTCGCCTATGTCGAGTCGCTGCCGCACGATGTCAACCCGCACTCATACGAGATCGTTGACGGCGCTCTGGTCGTGAGCCCAAGCCCCGACGCCGACCACGAGATCGTGAGTGAGGGCGTGCGTGCCGTGATCCGTGCGATGCTGCCACGCCGGTACGTGGTCATCGGCCCGATCGACATCGATCTTCACCCGTCCTATCGCACACCGGACCTTGCCGTGGTGCCCACAGCGTTGTTCGGCACGAGGACGCGGCCGATCCGGCCGGCCGACGTGTTGCTGGTCGTCGAGGTCGTATCGCCGAGTTCGGCAACCACCGATCGGATCACCAAGCCGGCGCAGTACGCCGCCGCCGGCATCTCGGCGTACTGGCGCGTCGAGACGTCCCCCGAGGTCAGCCTCACCGCATACGCGCTACCCGCCGGGGCGAGCGTCTACGCCGAGGTGGGAACGTGGTCGGCTGGGCAGACTGCCCATCTGGAACAGCCGTTCCGCGTCGACGTTCCGATCGACCGGCTAACCCCTGGGCCAGCCGAGGTCGGCCAGGGATAGACCGAGACGGCGCACCATACGGCGCAGTACGGGCAGTGATACGCCCACCACGTTGTGGTGATCGCCGTCCACCGAATCGACGAACCATCCGCCGAGGCCGTCGACGGTGAACGACCCGGCCACGGCGAGCGGTTCACCTGTCCCGACGTAGGCGGCGATCTCGTCGTCGCCGGGGTCGGCGAAGCGAACCGTCGTGCCAACGACTTCGCTCAGCTCGCGCTCGCTGTACACCACCGTATGACCGGTGTACAGCACGGCTGTACGGCCGCGCATCGCCTTCCACTGGGCGAGAGCGTCCTCCGCCGAGGCCGGCTTGCCGACCATCGAGCCGTCGAATTCGAGCAGCGAGTCGCAGCCCAGCACGAGTGCGTCCGGGCGCGTCTGCGCCACGACAGATGCCTTGGCGAGTGCCAGGCGGGAGACCAGCGTGACTGTGTCAGCAGCGACGACAGCCGACTCGTCCACGCCCGAGACGACCACCTCGGGATCCAGGCCGGCCGCGCGCAGTGTCGCGAGGCGGGCGGGCGACGCCGAGGCAAGGACGAACGGGATCATAGCGACAGCGAGCGGCCGATGATCTCCTTCATGATCTCCGTGGCGCCACCGTAGATGCGGGTAACCCTGGCGTCGGCGAATGCCCGCGCGATCGGGTATTCGAGCATGTAGCCGTAGCCGCCGTGGAGCTGGAGGCACCTGTCGATCACGCGGCCCTGCAGCTCGGTGCACCACCACTTGGCCTTTGCGGCGTCCTCGACGGTGAGACCGTCCGCGTTCAACGCGACCACGCACTTGTCGACGAACGCCTGCGCCACGTCGATCTCAGTGGCGATCTCGGCAAGCACGAACCGGGTGTTCTGCAACGCGCCGATCGAGGCGCCGAAGGCACGCCGCTCGCGCACGTACGCCACGGTTTGGTCGAACGCCGCCCGTGCCGCGGCGATGCCGGCGATCGCGATGGAAAGCCGCTCCTGCGGAAGGTTAGCGACCAACTGGCCGAAGCCTCCGCCCTCGTCCCCGAGCCGGTTGGCAACGGGTACCCGGACGTCGGCGAACGACAACTCGGCGGTGTCCTGCGAATGCATGCCGACCTTGGCCAGGTTGCGGCCTCGCGCGAAGCCTGCCATGCCGCGTTCCAGGATCAGCAACGTCAGCCCACGGTGCTTCTCCGCGGACGTGCGCACGGCAGTGATCACCAGGTCGGCGTTGATGCCGTTCGTGATGAACGTCTTCGCGCCGTTTACCACGTAGTGATCGCCACTGGGAGAGCTGCGGACCGCGCTGGTGCGGATGCCGGACAAGTCCGATCCGGCCCCCGGCTCGGTCATGGCGACCGCCGTGATGAGCGACCCGGACGCAATGCCGGGCAACCACCGCTCGCGTTGCTCGTCGGAGCAGTACGCGAGGAAATACGGCAGGCAGATGTCGTTGTGCAGCGTAATGCCGAGACCGGTGCCGGTGACACCGGCATACGCCACCTGCTCGCCCAGCGCCTGGTTGAACCGGAAGTCGGCGGTGCCGCCACCGCCGTACCGCTCCGGAATCGCCATGCCCAGGAAGCCCTGCCGGCCCGCCGCCGTGAACACCTCACGAGGCGTGATGCCGTCGCGCTCCCAGTCGAGGTAGTGCGGTACGACCTCCTTGTCGAGGAACGTGCGCACTGCCTCGGCGAACGCCGTGTGCTCGGCCTCGTAATGCCCGCGCTGCATGACTAGAGCGTAGAAGAGCCGGCTGCC
>JBPYES010000450.1:0-4194 GCA_051984825.1 Jatrophihabitantaceae bacterium | reverse complement strand
CGCCGGATTGCGGAACGGCACCGGCATGAGGCCAAGCCCTATGCGCACCGAGCCGGTCCAGGCAAGCGCCGCTGTGGAGGCGGTCATCCCGCCCTCGAGGAAGCAGTCTTCCCACAGCCACACGTCGTCCAGGCCGACCTCGTCGGCCAGCGTGACAAATGTCCGCAATCGCTCCGGCGCGACTTGTGGCCGGAACACCACACCGATCCTGGGCGTCACTCCGCGAGACGATACGACAAGATCACGATGCCGTTCGTGAGCGTCCGGGTGTCGGCCAGCTGCCACACCACCGGCTTGCCCGCCCGGAACAACAGATCGTCCGGGCCGGCCGTTCCGGCGAAGACCGGGTGCACCCACAGCCGCAGCTCGTCGAGCAGCCCGTGCTCGAGCATCAGGTGCGAGAGCGGCCCGAATCCGTACTGCACGATGTCCTGCCCGGGCTGGTGCTTGAGCTGCCGGATCTGCCCGACCACATCGCCGTTGAGGACCGTCGTGTTCGCCCACTCCGGATCGGTGAGCGAGTTCGAAACGACGTACTTGGACATGCTGTTGATCCGATCGCTGAACGGGTCTCCAGAGCTCTTCTGCCACACCGGAAGGAATGCGTCGTAGGTGCGCCGGCCCATCAGCACGGCATCACAGGCCATGAGCAGGTCGGTCTGGATTCCGTAGCTGGACGGGTCGGAGCCGACGGCAGGCCACTGATCAGGGTTGTCGATCACTCCGTCGAGGGAGAGGTAGCTCGAGTTGACGATCTTGCGGATGGGTCGCGATTCGGATGAGCTCATGACCGCGACCCTGACAGGGGCGTGGCCCACCGATAAGGTCCAATCCGATGCCAGGATCGGAGTCCAATTCGATCAGTCGCAGCGAGCTGCTCATCGAGCTGCGTCGCGATTCACGAATTGCGCTGCACCGCCAGGTTGGAGCGGCGATCCGCGACAGCATCCGGAGCGGGCGCCTCGTCGCCGGCGCGACACTCCCTGCCAGCCGCACGCTTGCCGCCGACCTGGGCGTCGCCCGTGGCGTCGTCGTCGAGGCCTACCAGCAGCTCGTCGCCGAGGGATACCTGGTCAGCCGGCCCGGCGGCTACACCCAGGTCGCGCTGAGCGCCCAGCCGGCGCCGGCGCGGCGCCCACCTGAGCCGATCGGCCAGCTGCGCATCGACTTCCGCTACGGCCGACCGGACGTCTCCGCGTTTCCCCGCGCGGCGTGGCTGCGCTCGCTGCGTGCCGTGCTCGCGCATACCCCGAACGAGCGGCTGGTCTACCTCGACGGGCGGGGCGCCCCGGAGTTGCGGGCGGCGCTGGCCGAATACCTGAACCGCTCTCGTGGCACGGCCGCCGACCCGGAGAACATCCTGATCGTGAACGGGTTCGCCCAGGGGCTCGGCCTCATCGCCGGCACCCTCGCAGGCGCGGGCGCGCGCACACTCGCCGTCGGCGACCCGTCGCCGGACGACGATCGGGCAATCGCCGCGTCGTCAGGGCTCGCGGTCGTCGGCGTTCCGGTGGACGAGAACGGCATGCGCCTGCCCACGCTCGAAGCGTCCGGCGCAGACGCGGCCCTGGTGACACCCGCGCACCAGTTCCCGGTCGGCGGCGCGCTGCCGGCCGCCGCGCGGTTCGCCCTGATCGAGTGGGCCGCCCGGCACGACACCGTGATCATCGAGGACGACTACGACGCCGAATACCGCTACGACCGCGCGCCGGTCGGCGCCATGCAGGGTCTTGCTCCGGACCGGGTCATTTACGCAGGCTCTGTCAGCAAGACGCTGGCCCCCGGGCTGCGGCTGGGCTGGTTGCTCGCGCCGGAGCGCTTCGTCGATGCGCTGGCAGCCGCGAAGCTTTCCGCCGACCGCGGCTCACCGGTCCTGGACCAGTTGGCGTTCGCCGACTTCCTGGCCCGCGGCGAGTTCGACCGGCATCTGCGCCGAATGCGCCCGATCTACCGGCGCCGGCACGACACGTTGCTCGGCGCGCTCGCCGAGAAGCTGCCCGACGTCCGCCCCGTCGGCGACGCGGCCGGCCTGCATCTGCTCGCCCTGCTGCCGCCTGACCTGGACGAGTACGCCGTCGTCACCGCCGCTGCGGAGCAAGGAGTCGGCGTGTACGGCATCGCGCCGTACCGGCTCACGCCCGGACCGCCCGGCCTGCTGTTCGGCTATGCCGCGCTGAACGAGCGCGACATCGTCGCGGGCATCGAGACCCTTGCCGAGGTGCTCGCTCAGCGACCCGGCGTTTCCCCCAACCGCTTCGTGAGCGCCGCGTCCTTGGCGTGAGCGGTCTCGGCAAGCGCCACCTGAAACGCCCCCATGCGCACCGCGAGTGCCGGGTCGGACGCAGCGAGGATGCGCACCGCGAGCAGTCCTGCGTTACGCGCTCCCGCGATCGAGACGGTGGCCACCGGGACGCCTGCTGGCATCTGCACGATCGATAGCAGCGAGTCCATGCCGTCGAGGTAGCGCAACGGCACCGGGACCCCGATCACGGGGAGGGTGGTCAGCGAAGCCACCATGCCCGGCAGGTGCGCGGCGCCGCCTGCCCCGGCGATGATCACCTTGAGGCCACGGTCGGCGGCCTCCTGCGCGTACGCCGCCATGTGCAGCGGCGTGCGGTGCGCGGACACGACGCGGACCTCGTGAGCCACGCCAAATTCGCGCAACGCCTCGGCCGCGGCCCCCATCACGTCGTAGTCGGAGTCGCTGCCCATGATCACGCCGACGAGCGGATTCACGCGTTCTCCCCGTTCGCAAGGTAGTCGGCCGCGGACCGGGCACGCTCGCGCACTCGGGTCATGTCACTGCCGAGCGCGGTGACGTGGCCGACTTTGCGTCCCGGGCGGAAACCCTTCCCGTACAGGTGGATCTTTACGTCGGGCCAGCGGGCCATGCAGTGGTGGACGCGCTCGTCGATGCTCGGCGGCTTCACGTCGTCCGGGCCGGCCAGGAGGTTCGCCATCGCGACCGCCGGCGCGGTCGGGGTGGTGATGCCGAGGGGATAGTCGAGCACCGCACGCAGGTGCTGCTCGAACTGGGACGTCCGCGCGCCCTCGATCGACCAGTGCCCGGAGTTGTGCGGGCGCATCGCCAGCTCGTTCACGAGTAGCTCGCCGGACGTCGTCTCGAAAAGCTCGACGGCCAGCACGCCGACCACGCCGAGCTCTCCGGCGATACGCAGCGCCTGCGCCTGCGCCTGCTCCGCCAGCGCCGGCGACAGGCCCGGTGCGGGCGCCAGCACCTCGACGCAGATGCCGTCCCGCTGCACGGTCTCGACGACCGGCCAAGCGGCGGCCTGCCCGTACGGCGAGCGGGCGACTACCGCGGCCAGTTCGCGAACGATCGGCACACGTGCCTCGGCGATCAGCGCGGTTCCCGAGGCGATGATCGGGGCCGCCTCCTCCGGCGACGAGACCACCCACACGCCCTTGCCGTCGTACCCGCCACGCACCGCCTTGAGAACGAGCGGCCAGCCCACAGCGGCACCGAAGGACACGAGGTCCGTCTCGGCCAGATCGCCCCAGAGCGGGCAGGGCACACCGAGCGTGTTGAGCCGGGCGCGCATCACGGCCTTGTCCTGAGCATGGATCAGCGCGGCCGCGCCGGGCCGGACGAGCACTCCGTCGGCTTCCAGCGCCTGGATGTGCGGGCCTGGAACGTGTTCGTGATCGAACGTCACGACGTCGCAGCCGGCCGCGAACGCTCGCAGGTCGGGAAGCGACTGGTAGTCGCCCACCACCACATCTGCCGCCACCAGGGCCGCGCCGTCGTCGGGCGATGCAGCTAGCACCCGTAAGGACTGGCCGAGGGCAATCGCGGCCTGGTGTGTCATCCGGGCCAGTTGCCCGGCGCCGACCATACCGACGACCGGCAGCCCGGTGCGTGAATCCACGTCGCTGAGGGTAATCGGCTCGGTCAGTGCGGGACGGACATGGCATCCGGGTAGACTTTGGTCGCATCATGCTGACGACGTCCCCACCATCGCTGCTGGAACGGCTTCGTGGCTCCTGGCGCATCTTGCTCAAGGAGGTCGCGGCGTTCGGGGCCGTCGGCGCCTTCAGCTTCGTCATCGAGATGGGCCTGTTCAACCTGCTGCTGCACCAGCACATCGGTCCACTGACCTCCAAGGCAATCGCCGCAGCCGTCGCCACCGCGTTCGCGTATGTCGGCAACCGGCACTGGTCGTTCTCGCATCG
>JBPYES010000449.1:0-5755 GCA_051984825.1 Jatrophihabitantaceae bacterium | reverse complement strand
CGGCAGATGGCCGCTTCGGGTCCGGCCCGTCGAAGGTTCCGGTGGGCGCAGTGTCCGCTTTGGCGGATGTGGGCGGCACACTGCTCGGCACCAGCCACCGGCAGCCGCCCGTCAAGCAGCTCGTGCGGCGCGTGCGCGACGGACTGCGGGAGCTGCTCGGGGTGCCGGACGACTACGAGGTGGCGCTGGGCAACGGCGGCGCAACGGCTTTCTGGGATATGGCGACGTTCAGCCTGATCCGCAAGCGGGCGCAGCACGTGGTATGCGGGGAGTTCTCCGCGAAGTTCGCCGCGGTCACCGCGTCCGCGCCGTTCCTGTCCGAGCCACAGGTGCTGCGCACCGAGTACGGAACAGGCGTCACACCGCGTGCCGAACCTGGCATTGACGCCTACGCCTGGCCGCACAACGAGACCTCCACGGGCGTCGCAGTGCCGGTACACCGAGTGGCGCCGGACGCACTGATGCTGGTCGACGCGACCTCGGCCGCGGGCGGAATGAGCGTCCACGTCGCCGAGACGGACGCGTACTACTTCGCGCCGCAGAAATCCTTCGCGTCGGACGCCGGGTTGTGGCTGGCCGTCCTGTCGCCGGCGGCGCTCGCCCGGGCCGGTGAGCTCGACCGGTGGGTGCCGCCGTCGCTCGACCTGCGCATCGCGGTCAAGAACAGCCGCGCCGACCAGACCTACAACACGCCGGCCATCGCCACGCTGTTCCTGCTCGCGCACCAGCTCGACCGGCTGCGAGAGCTCGGCGGCCTGCCCTGGGCCGCAAAGCGCACGGCCGACTCGTCCGAACGGCTGTACGCCTGGGCAGAGGCCTCGACCTACGCGACCCCGTTCGTCACCGAGCCCGCCTGGCGCAGCCCAGTCGTGGGGACGATCGACTTCGAGCCGGCGGTCGATGCGGCAGCGGTCGCCACGACGCTGCGCGCCAACGGCATCGTCGACACCGAGCCCTACCGGGCGCTCGGCCGCAACCAGCTGCGGATCGGCATGTATCCAGCCGTAGAGCCGGATGACGTGTCGGCTCTGACTGCCTGCATCGACTACCTCGTCGAGCGCCTGTAGCCGGCCGCGGCCGAGCGAGGCTTTTCGCGCCACGGCGTGTACTACCCCGGATCGGCTTGTCGACTCCGTATGGTCTGCGCATGCGGGAGCTGCGTCTCGTCGGGCCGGGGGCCGACCGCGAGCACGTCGTCGTCGAGACCGTCGACGGCGCGGAGCAATTCAGCCTGCGCATCGACGACATGCGCCGCTTTCTGCCGGAGGAGAAGCGCGACCTCCCCGCTGCCCCGTCGATGCAGATCCCACCGCGCGAGATCCAGAGGCGAGTGCGCGCCGGCGAGCAACCGAAGGCCCTCGCCGAGGAAGCGGGCGTCTCGGTCGATCGGGTGCTGCTGTTCGCGGCGCCCGTCCTCGACGAGCGGTCGCGGATGGCCGGCGAGGCGCGCCGCGCCCGCGCCCGGCGCTCGACACCGGACGGTCAGCTGGTGAACTTCGGCGAGACCGTCGACGAGCGCTTCTCCGCGCACGGCATCGATCCGGCGTCGGTGCAGTGGGACGCGCTGCGCCGCGAGGACGGCCAGTGGGTCGTCTGCGCAGGCTGGCGCGGTGGCGACGCCGAACGTTGCGCCGAGTGGTCGTTCTCACTCGCGTCCCGAGCGGTGACGCCGCTGGACGAGACCGCTGCCGACCTGCTCTCCGATCGGCCGATCCGGCCGGTGGTGAGCGCCGTGCCGGACCGCCGCCCGCAGGCGGCACCCACCTCGACTGCGGATGCGATCACGGGGCCGCTGCCGATCACCGTCGATCGTCCCGCCGCCGGCGACGAGGAACTGTTCGACGCTGCTGAAGCCCGGCCGCTGCGTGTCGTCGAGGAGACCGAGGAGCAGAAGGCGGCTCGGGCCCGCATCCCGTCCTGGGACGACATCCTGCTGGGCGTGCGCCGCAAGCGCGATTGAGGTTAGCCCACGGCGAAAACGATTCGCGCCGCATCGGACCTGCGACGTAACGTGAATCAACGTGCCTGGGGAGGATGCGTCGCCGCATACCAGCGCAGCCGGATCGGTTCGAACACTTCTCCGGCTGCGCCGCTGGACCCCACCTCACCGCAAGACGATCATCGTCATGATCGTCACCGCCTGCGGCGCGATGCTTGCGCAGGCGCTGATTCCCCTCGTCACCGGCCGCATCGTCGACGGCCCGATCCGGCACCACGACCCCGCGGCCATCTGGCCGCTCGCCGGGCTCGCCCTCGCGTTCGGGCTGGCCGAGGCGGTGCTGTTCTTCGTCCGCCGTTATGCGATGGCGCTGGCCGCGCTCGGCATCGAGACCGACATGCGCCGCGACCTGTTCGGGCACCTGCAGCGGCTGCCCGTCGCGTTCCATGATCGGTGGGCGTCCGGGCAGCTGCTCAGCCGGGCGAGCACGGACTTGTCGACGATCCGCCGCTTCATCGGCTTCGGCTTCGTGTTCCTGATCGCCAACACGATGACGACGCTCGTCGTCCTCGCCCTGTTGCTCTCCATCGACCCACTTCTGGGGCTGCTCGTCATTGCCGCAATCGCGCCGCTAGCGGTGTTCACCCGGAAGTTCGAGCTGCGCTACAGCCGCGACGCGCGCCGCGTCCAGGACCTCACCGGCGATCTGGCGACCTCGGTCGAGGAGTCCGCACTGGGCATCCGCGTGATCAAGTCGTACGGACGTCGCCCGCAGATGCTGGGCTCGTTCACCAAGAACGCCAGCGTGTTGCGGCGCTCCGAGCTGACCAAGATCGGCACGCTGGCCCGATTCTGGGCGGTGCTCGAAGGGCAGCCGCAGCTGATCCTGGCCCTCGTCACGTGCGGCGGCGTGCTGGCGGCGGCGCACGGGACGATGACGCTGGGTCAGCTCGTGGCGTTCGTCACCCTGTACCTGCGGCTCATCTGGCCGATCATCTCGTTGGGCTGGCTGCTCGCGATCACAGAGGAAGCGGCCAGTGCCGTGCGGCGGCTATTCGAGGTGCTCGACACGTCGCCGTCGATCGTTGACGCGCCGCAGCCTGCCCCCCGCCCCCATGCCGCGACGGTGCGCTTCCACAACGTGCGGTTTCGCTACCCGGATGCGTCCGAGGACGTGCTGTGGGGCGTGAACCTCGAGATCAGCGAGGGCGAGACGATGGCGCTCGTCGGCGCCACCGGTTCCGGCAAGACGACGCTGACCGAGTTGGTGCCGCGGCTCTACGACGTCACCGGCGGCGCGATCACCATCGGCGGCGTGGACGTCCGCGACATGGCGCTTGACGATCTCCGTGCCCTGGTCGCGGTCGCGTTCGAGGAGGCGACACTCTTCTCCGCGAGCGTGCGCGAGAACCTCACCCTGGGCCGGCCCGGCGTCAGCGACGACGATGTCGCCGAGGCGATCGACATCGCGCAGGCCGGATTCGTGTACGACCTGCCCTACGGCCTCGAGACGCGCATCGGCGAGCAGGGGCTGTCGCTGTCGGGTGGCCAGCGGCAGCGGCTCGCGCTCGCCCGTGCGGTGCTGGGACGCCCAGCAGTGCTGGTCCTCGACGATCCGTTGTCCGCGCTGGACGTGCAAACCGAGGCACAGGTCGAGGAGGCGCTGCGCCGGGTGCTGCGCGGCACGACGGCGCTGGTCGTCGCGCACCGGCCGTCCACCGTGCTCTTGGCCGACCGGGTGGCGCTGCTCGCCGACGGGGGCGTCGTCGCGGTCGGCACGCACCGGGAGCTGCTCGACACGGTGCCCGAGTACCGGGACCTGCTCGCGCAGACGTCCGAGCTGGAGCCGTCGCTATGAACGCGACATCTTCCCGATCACGCAAGAATTCCTCGGCTAAGACGAGGAATTCTCGCGCAATCGCAGACGACGCATCGGATTGGCGCGGCCGCTTGACTGCCGAGGCCGAGGCGGCGGAGCAGGCGGAGCAGGTCCTCGTCACCGGACGTCCGAAGCTGCATCACGACGCGCGGCAACTGCTCGGCGAGCTGGTGCGCCCGCACCGTCGGGCGATCGCGTTCGTGGTGGCGATCGTGCTGGTGCAGGTGGCCGCGACCATGGCCGGGCCGTGGCTGGTCGGCATCGCGATCGACAAGTCGTTACCGCAGGCGCGCGACGGGCACTACACGTCGCTCGTCGAGGTCACCGCGACAATGGTCGGCTGCGCGCTGCTCGCGGGCTGGCTGCGTGCAGTCTTCGTGCAGCGCAGCGGACGCATCGGCCAGGCGATCCTGTTCGACCTGCGGCTGCGCGCCTTCGACCACACGCAGGCGCTGTCTGTGTCGTTCCACGAACGATTCACGTCAGGACGGGTGATCTCCCGGCTGACCTCCGACGTCGACACACTGACCGAGCTGCTCGACTCCGGTCTGGACGGCCTGATCACAGCCGTCCTGAACATCGCGACGATCAGCGTGCTGATGCTGTTCCTGGACGCGCCCTTGGCCGCGATCGCGCTCGGATCGTTCATCCCGTTGTGGTTCCTGTATCGATGGTTCTCGTCCCGGGCGGCGGTGGCGTTCCGCCGTACCCGCGAAGCGGTGGCCAGCCTGATCGTCAACTTCGTCGAGACGTTCAACGGCATCCGTGCCGTGCAGGCGTTCAGCCGTGAGAGCCGAAATGACGGGCTGTTCGGCGGACTCAACCACGATTACCGCGACGCGAACCAGCGCGCGTTCCGGCTGTTCGGTGTGTTCATCCCGGGCGCGACCCTGATCGGGAACCTGGTCATGGTCGCGGTGCTGCTCGTCGGCGGTTACCGCGTCGCAGACGGCGGGCTGGCGCTGGGCGTGCTGACCGCGTTCATCCTGTACCTGCGCCAATTCTTCGATCCGATGGACGACGTGGCGGTGTTCTACAACTCGCTGCAGTCCGCGACGGCGGCGCTGGAGAAGATCTCCGCAGTGCTGGCCGAGAAGCCGTCTGTACCCGAGCCTGTGTCGCCCGTGCCCCTGGAACGGCCGATCCTCGGCGCCCTCGACCTCGACGCCGTCGAGTTCGGATACCGCGCCGACAGGCCTGTGCTGCACGAGCTCGACCTGCATGTGCCGGCCGGGCAGACCGTGGCTCTGGTCGGTGCCACGGGCGCGGGCAAGTCGACGATCGCGAAGCTGATCTCGCGGTTCTACGACCCGACCTCCGGCACGGTGCGCCTGGACGGCGTGGATCTGCGGGAGACCCGGGAGGCCGACCTCCGCGAGGCGATCGTAATGATCACCCAGGACGGCTTCCTGTTCTCCGGCTCGGTCGCCGACAACATCGCGTTCGGCCGGCCTGGTGCGTCGCGGGACGAGGTGGTCGCTGCGGCCCGCTCTGTCGGCGCCCACGAGTTCATCCGCGCGCTGCCCGACGGCTATGACACGGACGTGCGCAAACGCGGTGGGCGGCTGTCCGCTGGCCAGCGGCAACTCGTCGCGTTCGCCCGCGCCTTCCTTGCCGACCCGGCGGTGCTGATCCTCGACGAGGCGACGTCGTCGCTCGACGTGCCGACCGAACGCCTCGTCCAGCGCGCGCTGCGCACGGTGCTGCGCGACCGCACCGCGCTGATCATCGCGCACCGGCTTTCGACGGTCGAGATCGCCGACCGCGTGCTCGTCCTCGAGGCCGGGCGGGTCGTCGAGGACGGCGCTCCGGATGTCCTGGTGTCCTCGGGCGAGGGTGATTTCGCCGCGCTGCACGAGTCCTGGCGCGACTCCCTGGTGTAATGATCTCGTGATCGCGTGGCTGATCCTGATGGCTAGGCCTGGTCACGGCGTCAC
>JBPYES010000448.1:0-4002 GCA_051984825.1 Jatrophihabitantaceae bacterium | reverse complement strand
ATCAAAGGCGTGCCGCTGTACCGGGACGAGGCGGTTGTGCTGCGGGTGCACAAACTCGGCGAGGCCGACCGCATCGTCACCATGCTCACCCGCCGGCACGGCAAGGTGCGCGCGGTGGGCAAGGGGGCGCGGCGCACATCCTCGCGCTTCGGGGCGCGGCTGGAGCCAGGCAGCCACATCGACGTCCAGCTCCACACCGGGAGAACGCTCGACATCGTCACGCAGACCGAATCCCTCGGCGCATACGGCGCTGCTCTCGCCGGCGACTACTCCAGGTGGACCGCCGCGTCGGCGATCTGCGAGACCACCGACCAGCTCACCGACGAGGGCGAACCGGCAGAGCGGCTGTACCTGCTGGTGGTCGGCGCGCTGCGGGCGCTCGTCGCCCGCGAACACGAAGGCGGCCTGGTGCTCGACGCCTTCCTGATCCGGGCGATGGCAGGGGCCGGCTGGGAACCGGCACTTGACGAGTGCGCCAAGTGCTCTGCGCCCGGGCCGCACGGCGCGTTCAATGTCGCCGCCGGGGGAGCGGTCTGCGACGGCTGCCGGCCGCCCGGCTCGACCCGCCCGGACCGCGACACGCTCGCGCTCATGACAGCGCTGCTTTCCGGCGACTGGGCGCGCGCCGACGCCAGCCTCGCCGGCCCGCGTCGCGAGGCCAGTGGGCTCATCGCCGCCCATCTCCAGTGGCATCTGGAACGCCAGCTGCGCTCGCTGCCCCTTGTCGACCGCGCCTTCTGACGCGGCAGATACCGTGACCGGGTGACGTCGCGCTGGCCTGACCCGCCGCCGCACCCATCCGGAGCGCAGCCCCCGCACATCCCACCGCAGTTCGTGCCGAAGCACGTCGCGATCGTCATGGACGGCAACGGACGGTGGGCACATGAGCGTGGCCTGCCCCGGACCGAGGGCCACCGTGCCGGCGAGGCGGCACTCATGGACGTGCTCTACGGGGCCATGCAGCTGGGCATCTCGACGGTGTCGGCCTACGCGTTCTCGACCGAGAACTGGCGGCGCACGCCCGAGGAGGTCCGCTTCCTGATGGGCTTCAACAAGGACGTCATTCGGCGCCGGCGGGACGAGCTCGCCGATGCCGGGGTGCGCATTCGCTGGGCCGGACGCCGCCCGCGTCTGTGGCGCAGCGTCATCGACCAGCTTGAGGACGCCGAGCAGTACACCCGCGACAACGACCGGCTCACCCTGCAGTTCTGCGTCAACTACGGTGGCCGCGCCGAAATCGTCGACGCCACCAGGGCGATCGCCCGGCAGGTTGCTGCGGGCCAGCTCAATCCGGCCAAGATCGACGAGCGCACCATCGCCGCCAACCTGGACGAACCCGGGCTGCCCGACGTCGATCTCTTCATCCGCACGTCCGGCGAGCAGCGCACGTCGAACTTCCTGCTGTGGCAGGCGGCGTATGCGGAGCTGGTCTTCGTGGACACACCGTGGCCGGACTTCGATCGGCGGCACCTGTGGCAGGCGTGCCTGACCTACGCGTCCCGCGACCGGCGCTTCGGCGCGGCCGGGCCGGTCGGGGCCGTCGAGCTGCCCTAGCCGGGGCACCTCGGCGGTGGGTCTGGAGCGGTGCGGAAAGCGCACCTGCCCGGTCGATACCCTGGTTATTCAGTCACCCGACAGTTCTGGAGCACTCGTGCCCGCCGATCGCAACGACGCAGTCGTCAACCTCGCCAAGCGGCGAGGCTTCGTCTACCCGTCCAGCGAGATCTACGGAGGATCACGGTCCGCCTGGGATTACGGCCCGTTGGGCGTCGAGCTGAAGGAGAACGTTCGCCGCCAATGGTGGCGGGCGATGGTGATCAGCCGCGATGACATCGTCGGCCTTGACTCCGCGGTGATCCTGGCGACGGACGTGTGGAAGGCGTCCGGCCACCTGGAGCAGTTCGTCGACCCGCTGACCGAGTGCAAGGTCTGCCACAACCGCTTCCGCGCCGACCAGCTCGAAGAGGCCTACGAGGCCAAGCACGGTCACCCGCCGACCAGCCTTGCTGACGTCAACTGCCCGCACTGCGGCACGAAGGGCCAGTTCACCGAGCCGCGGATGTTCAACGGGCTACTGAAGACCTACCTGGGTCCGGTCGAGAACGACGAGGCCTTGCACTACCTGCGGCCGGAGACCGCCCAGGGCATCTTCGTCAACTTCCTCAACGTCATGACCACGGCGCGCAAAAAGCCACCGTTCGGCATCGCGCAGACCGGCAAGAGCTTCCGCAACGAGATCACGCCGGGCAACTTCATCTTCCGTACCCGCGAGTTCGAGCAGATGGAGATGGAGTACTTCGTCGAGCCCGGCAGCGACGAGCAGTGGCACGAGTACTGGCTTCAGGAGCGGTGGAACTGGTACACCGAGCTCGGCATCGACCCAGCGAACCTGCGCTATTTCGAGCATCCGAAGGAGAAGCTCTCGCACTACTCGAAGCGCACCGTCGACATCGAATACCGGTTCCGCTTCGGAGGCACCGAGTTCGCCGAGCTCGAGGGCATCGCCAACCGCACGGACTTCGACCTGACCACGCACGCCAAGCACTCCGGTGCCGACCTCACGTACTTCGATCCCGACAAGGGCGAGCGGTGGACGCCGTACGTCATCGAGCCGGCCGCGGGTCTTACGCGCGCGGTGCTGGCGTTCCTGCTCGATGCGTACAGCGAGGACGAGGCGCCCACCGCGCAGGGCAAGCTGGAGAAGCGCACTGTGCTGCGGCTGGACAAGCGGCTCGCCCCGGTCAAGGTCGCAGTGCTGCCGCTCTCGCGTAACACCGACCTGTCACCGAAGGCGCGGTCGCTCGCCGACATGCTGCGGCGATCCTGGAACGTCGAGTTCGACGACGCCCAGGCGATCGGCCGGCGCTATCGCCGCCAGGACGAGATCGGCACCCCGTACTGCGTCACCGTCGATTTCGACACCCTCGACGACAACGCCGTGACCGTGCGCGAGCGCGACTCGATGACGCAGGAGCGCGTTGCCATCGACCAGCTCGAGGCCTACCTGGCGGCGCGCCTCGCCGGGTGTTAGACGCGATGAGCGCTCGCGTGGGCGGGATGGACTTGTGATTCGTCTGTCCGACAAGGTGATCGTCGATCCACCGGTGGTGCTGGCGCCGATGGCGGGCATCACCAACGTGGCGTTCCGCCGGCTGTGCCGGGAGCACGGTGCCGGCTTGTACGTCAGCGAGATGATCACCTCTAGAGCTCTGGTCGAGCGCAACCCGAAGACGATGCGGTTGATCAGTTTCGCGTCGGACGAGCGTCCGCGCAGCCTGCAGCTCTACGGCGTCGACCCGGCGGTGGTGGGCGCCGCCGTGCGCCTGATCGTGCAGGACGATCTTGCCGATCACGTCGACCTCAACTTCGGTTGCCCGGTGCCGAAGGTGACGCGCAAGGGCGGCGGGGCGGCGCTGCCGTGGCGCATGGGGCTGTTCGCGGAGATCGTGACGGCCGCCGTCCGCGCTGCAGCCGGCACCGTTCCGGTCACGGTGAAGATGCGGCTCGGCATCGACCGCGACCACCTCACCTACCGCGAGGCGGGCCTCCGGGCGCAGGACGCGGGCGCGGCCTACGTCGCCCTGCACGGGCGCACCGCCGCCGACTTCTACGCCGGCGAGGCACAGTGGGCGCCCATCGCGGAACTGGCCGAGCTGCTCGACGTCCCGGTGCTCGGCAACGGCGACATCTGGGAGGCTGACGACGCGCTGCGCATGATGCGCGAGACCGGTTGCGCCGGCGTGGTGATCGGTCGAGGCTGCCTGGGCCGCCCGTGGCTGTTCGCCGACCTGGCCGCGGCGTTCGCGGGACGCACCGAGCGGCAGCTGCCGACACTTGGCGAGATCGCGCGCGCCATGCGCCGGCACGCCGAGCTGCTGGCCGACTGGGCCGGCGAAGATACCGGGCTGCGCGACTTCCGCAAACACGTCGCCTGGTATCTGAAGGGCTTTGCGGTCGGCTCGGAGCTGCGGTCGGCGCTGGCCGGCGTCAGCACCCTGGGCG
>JBPYES010000447.1:0-25681 GCA_051984825.1 Jatrophihabitantaceae bacterium | reverse complement strand
CTCGCCGAACCCGGTGGCGATCAGCCGCAGCTTGCCGGGGTAGTCGACGATGTCGCCGGCCGCGTACACACCCGGCACCGACGTCTGGCCCAACGTGTCGACGGCGATATGCCGTTTGCCCACGATCTCGATACCCCACTCGAGCAGGGGGCCGAGGTTCGCGAGGAAGCCGAGCGCGGCGATAAGGCGGTCGCACGGCAGCGTGAGCACCTCGCCGGCCACCTTCACCTGCGCCTCGCAGAGCTCGGGCTCGCCGGTGAGCGCGTGCACCTGCGCGTCGGTGATGATGTCGACGGACGACGCGCGCACCAGCTCCACGGAGTGCGGATGGCCGCGGAACTGTGCGCGGCGGTGCACCAGGGTCACCGACTTCGCGATCGGTTCGAGCATCAACGCCCAGTCGAGCGCGGAGTCGCCACCACCCACGATGACGACGTTCAACCCCTCGTAGGCGCCCGGATCGGGAACGAAGTGCACCACCCCGCGTCCCACGTACTCCTGCCCGGCCGGCAACGGCCGCGGGCTGAACGTCCCGATGCCGCCGGTGATCACGATCGCGCGCGTCTCGATGCGCAGCCCCTCCGACGTGGTGACGGCAAACGCACCATCGCCACGTTCCAGCCCGACAGCCTGGTGGCCCAGCACGTAAACCGGGTCGAAGGGCGCCGCCTGCTTGACGAGTTCCTCGACCAGATCGCGGCCCCGGATCGCCGGGAACCCGGCCACGTCGAAGATCGCCTTCTCGGGGTACATCGCCGTGATCTGCCCACCCGGTTCCTCGAGCGAATCGAGGATCGCGGTCTTCAGGGTGCGCACGCCGGCGTAGTAGGCGCCGAACAGCCCGACGGGACCGGCGCCGACGATCAGCAGGTCGACGGACTTGGTGGCCACTGTCTCATCCGCTCCTCGCGCGAGCGCTCGGAGCCGTGCTCGCTCCGCTCCTCGCCGCTTCGCGGCTGCGATGCTCACTCACACCGCGAGACTACGGGAGCGGCCAGGCGTCAGGCAGCCGGGCGCTTGACGCCGTTATTCCACAGTGACTGATTTCGCCAGGTTGCGTGGCTTGTCCACGTCGTAGCCGCGCGCCTGTGCGATCTCAGCGGCCAGGACCTGCAGCGGGATCGTCGCCACGAAGGGAGCGAGCAGCGTGGGCACGACCGGCACCTCGATCAGGTGTGCGGCGTGCCGGCGCGCGGCGATGTCGCCCTGCTCCGCGATCACCACGGTGCGGGCGCCGCGCGCCTTGATCTCGGCGATGTTCGAGAGCATCTTCTGGTGCAGGACGGGACGCCCCTCCGGCGACGGCATGACGACGACCACGGGCAGCCCGTCCTCGATCAGGGCGATCGGGCCGTGCTTGAGCTCGCCGGCAGGAAACCCCTCCGCGTGCATGTAGGCGAGCTCCTTGAGCTTCAGCGCGCCCTCCATGGCCACCGGGTAGCCGACGTGCCGGCCCAAAAACAGGACGGCACGACACTGCGCTATTTCGCGAGCCAGCGCACGCACCGGCTCCACGACGCCGAGCGTCTGCGCCATCAGTTCCGGGATACCGGCGAGCAGCTCGTACTCGCGCGCCACCTCGTCGCTGTACTTGGTGCCCCGCGCCTGCGCCAGGGCGAGGCCCACCAGCTCGACAGCGGCAACCTGCGCGGTGAATGTCTTCGTTGCGGCGACGCCGATCTCGGGTCCGGCGTGCGTGTACAGCACGGCGTCGGATTCTCGCGGGATCTGTGCGCCGTTGGTGTTGCAGATCGCCAGCACCCGGGCCTTCTGGGCGCGCGCGTGACGAACCGCCTCAAGAGTGTCCGCCGTCTCGCCGGACTGGCTGATCGCGACGACGAGCGTCTGCCGGTCGAGGACCGGATCGCGGTACCGGAACTCGGACGCCATCTCGACCTCTACCGGCATCCGCGTCCAGTGCTCGATCGCGTACTTGGCGATCAGCCCGGAGTGGAACGCCGTGCCGCAGGCGACGACGAAGACCTTGTCGACGTCGCGCAGCTCCTGCTTCTCGAGGCGCTGCTCGTCGAGGACGACCTGGCCGTCGACGAGGTGGCCACGCAGCGTGTTGGCCACCGCGGCCGGCTGCTCCTGGATCTCCTTCAGCATGAAGTAGTCGAAGCCGCCCTTCTCGGCGGCGGCCAGATCCCAGTCGATGTGGAAGTGCTTGCCGTCTACCAGGGCGCCGTGGAAGTCGGTGACCGCGTATCCCTCGCGCCGGATCTCGACGATCTGGTCCTGACCCAGCTCTACGGCGTCGCGCGTATACGCGATGAACGCCGCCACGTCGCTGCCGAGGAACATCTCGCCCTTGCCGATGCCGACCACCAGCGGCGAGTTGCGCCGGGCGGCCACCACCACGTCAGGACGGTCACGGTCGACCACAACAAGCGTGAACGCGCCGTCGAGTCGGCGGCACACGGCGCGCAACGCATCGGTGAGGTCGCCACCCTGGCGGGCTATCAGGTGGGCGACCACCTCGGTGTCGGTGTCGCTGCTGAACTCGACGCCGGCCTCCTCCAGCTCGGCGCGCAGCTCGCCGTGGTTCTCGATGATGCCGTTGTGGACGACGGCGAACCGTCCCGCATTGTCCAGGTGCGGGTGGGCGTTGCTGTCGGTGGGCGCGCCGTGGGTTGCCCATCGGGTGTGGCCCATACCCGTGGTCCCGGCGATCGACAACCCCGACAGCTCCTTGTCCAGGTTCTCGATGCGACCTGCTTTCTTCGCCGTCTGCAACCCGTCTCCGACGACGGCGATACCCGCCGAGTCGTAGCCCCGGTACTCGAGACGGCGCAACCCCTCCAGCACTACGTCGACCGCTTGCCGAGGGCCGACGTACCCCACGATGCCGCACATGCGTGAAAGCGTACGGGAGCGGCTGTGGTAGACGGGACGTGTGAGCGCATGGACCGAGCCCGGAGCGCACCAGGTGGGCCAGGGCGTCTACCGAATACCGCTGCCCCTGCCACACGACGGGCTGCGCGCCGTCAACGTCTACGCGATCGTGGACGGTGAGCAGCTCGTGCTGATCGACAGCGGCTGGGCGCTGACGGAGAGCGAGGAGCTCCTCGTCCGGGCGCTCGACAGCATCGGCCACGGGCTGGCGGACGTCCGCGAGTTCCTGGTCACCCATGTGCACCGCGACCACTACACGCAGGCGATCGCGATACGCCGGGCGCACGGCACCCGGGTCGCGCTCGGTGCCGGCGAACGTCTCGGGCTGGAGGCGATTCAGGAAGCAATCCGCACCAGGCGGCGCCCCGACGCCTCGCACCTCGTTCGTGCCGGTGCGGCGGACCTGGTGCCCGATGGTGGCGCGGGCGGCGACCCCGGCCCGAACTGGGAGCTGCCCGACGAGTGGCTCGCAGACGGCGTGGATCTGCCGCTTTCCAGCCGGACGTTGCGGGTGATTGCGACGCCCGGGCACACCCGCGGGCACGTCGTGTTCTATGACTCCGGCGCCGGCGCGTTGTTCGCCGGCGATCACGTGCTGCCGCACATCACGCCGTCGATCGGCTTCGAGTTCCCGCCCGCCGAGTCGCCGCTACGCGACTACCTGGACTCGCTGCGGCTGATGCGTTCGCTCCCGGATGGGGTGCTGTTGCCGGCACACGGGCCAGTGGCGCCGAGCGTCCACACCCGGGTGGACGAGTTGCTCGACCACCACGAGCAGCGCCTGACCGAGTCGGCGAAGGCCGTCGAGCAGGGCGCCGACACGGCCGCCGAGGCTGCCCGCGTGCTGCGCTGGACCCGACGCCGGCGTCACTTCGACGAGCTGGATCGGCTGAACCAGATGCTCGCCGTCACCGAGACGATGTCCCATCTGGACGTGCTGGTGCTGCGCGGCTGGCTCACCGTCTCGGTCGCGCCGGACGGCGTGGCGCACTACGCCGTGGCCTGACCGGACCGGGCCACGACGTCCGCCAGCCGGCGGGCGATCTCGTCAGCGTGCTCGTGTGTGCCGGCCTCGACCATCACCCGGACGAGCGGCTCGGTGCCCGACGGGCGCAGCAGGATTCGGCCGCGGTCACCGAGCTCGGCGCTGGCCTGCGCAAGCGCCGTCTTGACCGGGTCCGCCTCGCAGGCGCGCGCCCGGTCCGTCACCTGGACGTTCACCAGGACCTGCGGCAGGCGCTGGACCACGGCCGCGAGCTCGGCCAACGGCATCTGCGATGACGCCATGCGGGCCATGACGTTCAGCGCGGTGAGCAGCCCGTCGCCGGTGGTGGCGGCATCGGTGAAGATCACGTGCCCGCTCTGCTCGCCGCCGAGCGACAGCCCGCGGGCGCGCAACTCCTCGAGCACGTATCGGTCGCCGACAGCAGTGGTCACGACCGAGATCCCGGCACCGCGCATGGCGTGGTGCAAGCCCAGGTTGCTCATGACCGTGGCCACAATCGTGTCGTCGTGCAGCCGCCCCGCGGCACGCAGCGACATTGCACTCAGCGCGAGGATCTGGTCGCCGTCCACGACCTGACCGTCGGCGTCGACAGCCAGGCAGCGGTCGGCGTCGCCGTCGTGGGCAATACCCAGGTCGGCCCGCTCGGCAACCACGTGTTTTGCCAGCAGCTCGATGTGCGTCGAGCCGACGCCGTCGTTGATGTTGACGCCATCCGGTTCGGCCGCGATCGCCATGACGTCCGCCCCGGCGCGCCGGTATGCCTCGGGCGCTACCCGCGATGCCGCGCCGTGGGCGCAGTCGACGAGGACCCGCAGTCCGTCGAGGCGTTGCGGGACCGCGGCGAGCAGGTGGGCGATATAGCGCTCCGCGGCATCATCGGCGTCGCGGACCCGGCCGATCGCAGCGCCGGTCGGATGCGCGCCCGGCGCCCCGAGTGCCGCTTCGATCTCCGATTCGATCTCGTCGGGCAGCTTGTGCCCGCCGCGCGCGAAGAGCTTTATGCCGTTGTCGGGCATCGGGTTGTGGCTCGCGGACAGCACCACACCGAGGTCGGCGCCGAAGTCGGCGGTCAGGAACGCGACCGCCGGGGTGGGCAAGACGCCCACCCGCAGGACGTCCGCGCCCGCTGAGGCAAGGCCCGCCACGACGGCGGCTTCGAGCATTTCACCGCTCGCCCGGGGATCGCGTCCGATCACGGCCAGGGGCCGATGCGAAGGGTCGTGCCCGATCAGCACCCGCGCCGCCGCCTGGGCGATGCCAAGGGCGAGCTCGGGCGTCAGGTCGCCGTTCGCAAGTCCGCGAACACCGTCCGTCCCGAAGTATCGGCCCACTGCGCTCCTTATCCGAAGCTGTCCGCGTGTCGTGTTGCTATAACGACACGGCACACGGACAACTTGTTGCTAGCGCTTCGAGTACTGCGGAGCCTTGCGGGCCTTCTTGAGGCCATACTTCTTGCGCTCCTTGACCCGTGGGTCACGGGTGAGGAAGCCGGCCTTCTTCAGGGCGGGACGGTCGTCGGGCTCCAGGCCGATCAGCGCGCGAGCGATCGCGAGGCGCAGCGCACCGGCCTGGCCGGTGACGCCGCCGCCGCGCAGCGACGCGATGACGTCGAACTGGCCGTCCTTGCTCAGGGTGACGAACGGCTCACGGATGAGCTGCTGGTGCACCTTGTTCGGGAAGTACGACTCGAGGGTTCGGCCGTTGAGCTTGAACTCGCCGCTACCCGGCACCAGCCGGACGCGGACGATGGCCTCCTTGCGGCGGCCGACTCTCGGGGCTGGCGTCGTCACTTGTTCTCCTTGCTCTTCGCGCTAGCGCTTTGCGCACTGGCGCCCCAGGAACTCACTGGGCAACCTGCTTGATCTCGAAGGGCTGCGGCTTCTGCGCGGCGTGCGGGTGGTTGGGTCCGGCGTACACCTTCAGCTTCTTGAGCTGCTTGCGGCCGAGGGTGGTCTTGGGCAGCATTCCGCGGACGGCGAGCTCGATCACCCGCTCCGGGCGGTGCTCGAGGAGCTCACCGACGCTGCGCCGCGACAGACCGCCCGGGTAACCCGAGTGGCGGTAGCGGTGCTCGTCGCGCTTGTGTCCGGTGAGCGCGATCTTCTCGGCGTTGACCACCACGACGAAATCGCCGGTGTCGACGTGCCGGGCAAATTGCGGCTTGTGCTTGCCGCGCAACAACTGGGCTGCCTGGCTTGCGAGCCGGCCGAGCACCACGTCGTTGGCGTCGATGACGTGCCAGGCGCGCGTGACCTCGCCGGGCTTGGGACTGTAGGTAGGCATGATCTCTCTCTAGTCGGTCTTCACGGCACCTGGCTGGTGCCGCCCACGCGGTCGTGCAACCTCGTGGCATGGCCGGTGGACACGCCGCGACGGGCGTATCCGAGCGATCACGATACCGGGCCGAACAGCACACGGCCAAATCAGCCGTGCAGGAGGTTCCAGTAGGCGTGCCGCGCGGCAAGGCAGGCACGCACGTGCCGCTCGTGCCCTGATGCCAGGTCGGCCCGCAGCGTGGCATCCGTGCTGGACGACACGATGAAGTAGAAGCCGGTGAAAGCGCCCAAAAAGGCGCTCACGCGCAGCAACTCGTTGGTGAGGATGTACTCATGTCCGGCCAGTTGCCAGCTGCCAGCAATGCGCGGGTCGTGGCCCAGCCAGCTGACGAGCGCGGACTCGTCGACGGTGAGGATGCCGAGCACCACGAAGAACAAGAAGATGATGATCCCGATCACGGCAGCCGTCACGACCTGCGACAGCACCGAGATCACGACGAGATTGGCCTTCTCACGCCGGCGCAGTCGTGGCACGCCCGCCGAGTGGAACGTCTCGGCGATGACCCGGTTGGCCAGCCGGGCCGGCAGTGCGGCGCGGAGAGCGCTCGCGTCTGCGAAGACAGCCAGGCCGTCCAGGTCGAGACGTCCCTGGCGCGTCGCGAACGCCGCCGCCAAGCCCACGAACAGCAGCGTGGTGAGCACCACTGGCAGCCCGTGCAGCCGTCCGATCGTCTGCCACCCTCGGTGCTGAAGAACGACAACGTCAGCGCGACAAGCAGTAGCGGCACGACCTGCAACATCGAACTACTGCGCCGCAGCACCGTCTGCACCAGCGAGCGAAGCATGAACCCGATCAGGAGGAACGGCCCGGCGAGCGCCAGCAGCACACCCCACCGCGGTATCAGTGCGGGGGCGCCGTTGGAGCGCAGCCACGACGCAAGCGCCGCGGCGACCGGATCAGGCACCGCGCATTCATAACACGGCCTCATCCGATTCGTAGACCACGCCGCCGGCCCCGAAGACCAGGAAGCGGTCCAACGAGCGGGCGAACCAGCGATCATGCGTGACCGCCACGACCGTCCCCTCGTACGCCTCCAGCGCCTCTTCGAGAGCCTCGGCGCTGATCACGTCGAGGTTGTCGGTCGGCTCGTCGAGCAGCAGCAGCGTGGCCCCGGAGAGCTCGAGCAGCAGGATCTGGAACCGCGCCTGCTGTCCGCCCGAGAGCGAACCGAACGTCTGATCACCCTGCTGCTGCAACCCATATCTCTTCAACGCCGCCATCGCGCGACCGCGGTCGACGCCGGCCCGGCCAGGTTCGCCGTGCCAGAGCAGGTCGACCAGGGTACGTGCCAACCATTCAGGATGGCTGTGCGTCTGCGCGAAGAATCCGGGCACCACGCGAGCTCCGAGCTTCCACTGTCCACTGTGGAGGATCGACTCGCCCGCAAGGAGACGCAGAAAATGCGACTTGCCGGCGCCGTTTGCGCCGAGCACTCCGACCCGTTCGCCGTAGAAGATCTCCGTATCCAGCGGGCGAGTGAGGCCGGTGATCGCCAGCCCTTCACACCCGACGGCGCGTTTGCCGGTGCGGCCACCACGCAGCCGCATGCTGACGCGTTCGTCGCGCGGCTTGTCAGGCGGCGGCCCCGCTGCCTCGAATCGCTCGAGCCGGGCGAGCATCACCCGATACTTCGGGGCCATCGACTCGTAGTACTTCGCTTGCTGCTGCAGAGTGCGTACCAGTTCGCGCAACCGCTCGTGCTCCTCGTCCCACCGCCGCCGCAGCTCGGCCATCCGCTCGTGCTTGTGCGCGCGGGCCTCGTGGTAGGAATCGAAGCCGCCCCCGTGCACCCACGTGGTGGCGCCTTCGACGGTGACAATGCGATCGGCAACGCGTGCGAGCAGCTCACGGTCGTGGCTCACGAACAGCACTGTCTTGGGCGTCTCGCGCAGCCGATCCTCCAGCCAGCGCTTGCCCGGGACATCGAGGTAGTTGTCCGGCTCATCGAGCAGCAGCACCTCGTCCGGACCACGCAGAAGTGCCTCCAGTGCAAGGCGTTTCTGCTCGCCACCGGACAGGGTGGTCAGCTCGCGATACTTGCATTTGTCGTACGGCAGGCCCAGGGCGGCAACCGTGGCCGCATCCCACAGCACCTCAGTGTCGTAGCCTCCGGCGTCGCCCCAGTGTGTCAGCGCATGGGCATACGCCAGTTGTGTCTTCTCGTCGTCCCGTTCCATCAGGACGATCTCCGCGGCCTCAAGATCCGCCCAGGCGTCGCGAACCGCGTCAGGAGCGAGCGACACGAGGAATTCCTGCACGGTTGTGGCGTCGCGCACCGAGCCGATGAACTGTCGCATAACGCCCAGCCCGCCCGACCGGCTGATCGCGCCCTGCTGCACCGCGGTGTCCCCGGCGATGATGCGCAGTAGGGTTGTCTTCCCCGTCCCGTTCGCACCGACAAGCGCTGCTTTGGCGCCCTGTCCGACGCGGAAACTGACGTCGCTGAACAGCATCCGGCCGTCCGGCAACTGATACCGGACAGCTGCGACGTCGATGTACCCCACGGCGGCTCAGTGTGCGGGACACGGCGCGTCACCGCACCTGGGTTATCGGCGCGATGCTCTCGACTGCCCTTCGGTTCAGCTCTGCTTACGCTGCCGGGTCGCCCCCAGATCGCTCGAATCCCCTTATAAAATAAGGATAGACAGCACTTCTACCGACTGATAGACTCGTACACATGTTCGAGTACGCGCCGCCGGTGTCGGACGTCGACGTGCTCGTCTCGCCTGACGCGGTCGCCGCCGAACTGGCCGGCAGCCCGCCTCGTGGCGAGGATATGGCGGCGCTCCTGATGCTCGACGCTGACGCGCTCTCGGATGCCGGCCGGGTTGATCTGCTGGTGGCCTTCGAACGGCACATCGCGTTGCTGCAAGGTGCCCAACAGCAGGTGCTTGCCTCGTTGGACGGGCGCGCCTTGGATTGGTCCGGCAACAAGATCGTTGATTACACACGCGAGCAAGTGGGGGCCGCGTTGCGGCTGTCCCCCGGCACCGCAGAACGCCGGCTCTCGGTTGCCCGGACCCTCGTGGAGTGGCTGCCGGCCACCCTAGAAATGCTGCGACGCGGTCAGCTCACCTACCTGCACGCCATGAAGCTCGCCGAAGCGGTCACCGTGTTCGACGCCGAGACCGCGGCGAGGATCGAGCAGCGGGTCCTGACCCGGGCGCCGGAGCAGACCTTGTCCCGATTCGGTGCGTCGCTGCGCCGCGCCGTTATTGCCGCGGACCCACGCCACGCCGAACAGCGCCACGACGAGGCAATCGCGCAGCGGCGAGTCGTCTTCACTCCACAAGACGACGGCATCACCGAACTCTGGGCGCTACTGCCCGCCGACGGAGCTGCCTTGATCGAGACGTTGCTCAACTCACTCGCCAGCGCGCAGACCGATAACCGCAGCGCAGATCAGCGCCGGGCGGACGCGCTCGTGGACACCTTCGCCCGTGTACTCGGGGATCCCTCGCTGCCCGAACAACACGGGCAACGCCCCGCCATCAACGTGACCCTGCCGATCTCCACACTGCTGGGCTGTGACGACGAGCCCGCCCACCTGGACGGGTACGGCCCCATCACCGCCGGCCTGGCCCGCCGCCTCGCCTCGGACCCCACCGGTACCTGGCGCCGGTTGGTCACCGATGACGCCGGCCAACTCCTCGACTACGGCCGCAAGACGTACCGACCCCCGGCCAACCTCACCGACCACGTCATCGCCAGAGACAAGACGTGCACCTTCCCGGGATGCCGACGACCGGCGAGGCTGAGCGATCTCGATCACGGTGACGCGTGGGCAGCGGGCGGTGTCACCAGCAGCCACAACCTCGCGGCACTCTGCCAACGCCACCACAACGCCAAACACGACGCCGGCTGGCGGGTCAGAGGGCTGGAAGACGGCGCCAGCGAATGGGCCAGCCCAACCGGACACCGTTACCTCGTGCCTGCATCACGCGACGGCTGAACACCGACGCGGCGAGAGCCGCCTGGTAGCGCGAGAGCCGCCTGGTAGGCGGAGCAAGGCACCCAGCTCACAGCGTCGGCGACAAGCCGAACACCGGAAACAGGTCGGCGCCGAACGTGGTGATCTCGGCGATGCGACCGTCGTAGACGCGCAGCACGTCGAACTTGAACGCACGGTAGATGGAGTCGCCGGGGCGGCGCAGGTAGCTCGCGGCGGTGGGCATCCGGTTGGCACGCGTCGGCACCAGTTGCCACTCCCCCATGCGCGCGGCCTCGGCCTGCAGCGGAGCCAGCGCGTCGATGCCCTCGAACAGGAATGGGTTCGGTGGCATCGTCACCCGGATGTCGCGGGCCACGATCGCCATGGCGGCCGCCGAATCGTTGCGCTCGTGAGCGTCGATGAATTGGGCCAGTAATGCCTGCTCCTCGGCATTCGCCGGCTCCGCCGACCAGTCGGCGCGCCGCGCGGGCAGACGTTCCTGCATGGTGGCGCGGGCTCGCTGCAGCGCGCTGTTCGTCGCGGCGACGCTTGTCTCGAGCAGCGCCGCGGTGTCGGCGGCGGGCCAGCCCAGGACGTCCCGGGCTATGAACGCCGCACGCTGCCGGGGTGGCAGCACCTGCAAGGCAGCAAGGAACGCCAGCTCGATGGTCTCGCGCTCGACGGCCACCACGTCAGGCGATGGGCTCTCGTCGAGCAGCCGGTCCGGGTAGGGCGTGAGCCACGGGACTTCCGCGAAAGAGCGCGCCGCTACGGGGCGGCGCGCCTTCGCTCGCAACATGTCGAGACAGACGTTCGTGGCGATCCGGTACAGCCAGGCACGCAGCAGCGTGCCGCCGTCGACACTTGCCCAGGCGCGCCACGCACGCAGCAACGTCTCCTGCACCGCGTCCTCTGCGTCGTCGAACGAGGCCAGCATGCGGTAGCAGTGCACGGAAAGCTCGCGGCGATGCCGTTCGGCGGCGGCCGTGAACGCTGTCTCGTCACTCGTCATGGTCGCGGTGGACCTCCTGCAACACCCACAGGTTGCCGTCCGGGTCGCTGAACTCAGCGAACGACATGTAGCTACTACGGCCCGGCTCCGGGCCAGGGTGCCACACGCCGTCGGCGATGTGCCGCACCTCGCTGACCTGCACGCCGCGTGCGGCCAATTCGTTGCGGTAGGCCGCGATGTCCGGAACAACGAGGTGCATGCCGCGGTACGCACCCGGCGCGACCCCGTCCTGCACCCCGACACCGAACCCGATCGAGCAGGCTGAGCCGGGTGGGGTGACCTGCACGATTCGAATGTTCTCGCCGACCGGCGTGTCGACCAGCAGGTCGAACCCGCACTGCTCGGTGTAGAAGGCCTTGGCGCGGTCCACGTCGCTGACGGGAACGAGTACCAGTTCGAGCTTGACGTTCATCGTGAATCCTCCATCTCGGGTCGGGGACGCACATGAAACGTCGCCCACTGGCGGAACTCATCGGTCCGGCGATAATCGGGGCATGCTGGACGCCCTTGCCGCCGCCCTGCCAGGCGATGCGGTGCTCACGGACCCGGACGTCATCGAGTCCTATCGGCACGACTGGGCGCGCGACCCGAACGCGGGCATGCCGCTGGCGGTCGTCCGCGCGGCGTGCACCGAGGACGTGCAGGCGGTGCTGCGCTGGGCGAGCGAGCACGGCGTGCCGGTGGTTCCGCGGGGTGCGGGCTCGGGCCTCTCCGGCGGCGCCACCGCAGTGGATGGTGGCGTCGTCCTCAGCCTGGAGAAGATGCGCACGATCGAGATCAACCCTGCGATGCGGGTGGCGGTCGTCCAACCCGGGGCGCTGAACGTCGAGGTCAAGAAGGCTGCCGCCGAGCACGGGCTGTGGTATCCGCCTGACCCGTCCTCGTTCGAGATGTGCTCGATCGGCGGCAATGCGGCGACGAATTCAGGAGGCCTGTGTTGCGTCAAGTACGGCGTCACGACCGACTACGTGCTGGGCATGCAGGTGGTACTCGCGGACGGGACGGCAGTGCGGCTCGGCGGTCCGCGGATCAAGGACGTCGCGGGGCTGTCGCTCACCAAGCTGTTCGTGGGCAGCGAGGGCACCCTCGGGGTGATCACCGAGCTGACGCTGCGGCTGCTTCCCGCGCAGCCGCCGATGTCCACGCTCGTAGCGTGTTTCGACTCGGTGGAGGAGGCGGCCGAGGCCGTGCTGGCGATCATGCAGCAGCTCCGTCCGTCCACCCTTGAGCTGATGGACCGCGCCTCCATCAACGCCGTCGAGGACTACGTCTCGATGGGTCTCGACCGCACCGCTCGCGCGCTGCTGCTCGCCCGCTCCGATGCGCCCGGCCCCGCTGCCGCGCACGAGATCGCGATCGTGAAGGAAGCCTGTACGTCCTGTGGCGCCTTCGAGCTGTACACCACGGATGACCCCGACGAGGGCGAGGCATACGCGGCCGCCCGGCGTGCGGCGTTCCCAGCCCTGGAGCGCAAGGGCAATCTGTTGCTCGAGGACGTGGGCGTGCCGCTGCCGCAACTGCCCGCGCTGGTCGCAGGAGTCGAGGCGATCGCGCGGGAGCAGGACGTGCTGATCGCCGTCGTCGCGCACGCCGGCGACGGCAACACGCACCCGCTGATCGTCTTCGACGCGTTGAACGCCGACGAAACGGCCCGCGCACAGAAGGCATTCGGTCAGATCATGGACCTGGCAATCTCCCTAGGCGGCACCATCACCGGCGAGCACGGTGTCGGCCGGCTGAAGAAGGAATGGCTGCCGGCATATCTCGGCGCCGGCGTGATGGAACTGTCCCGGAAGATCAAGCACGCCCTCGATCCCCAGGGCATCCTCAACCCAGGCGCGGTGCTGTAGCCGGCCGCTGTCCGCTCAGCCGAACGTGGTCGCGCGGGCGTGTTCGGGCTCGATCAGGTAGACGACGCGGTCGGTGCGCATCGGGTAGGGCTGGCCGAGGTACTTCTCGGACAGCCGGTCGATGATCGTCCAGGCGCGATCGCCCTCCACCCGTTCGGCAACGCGTCCGCGGACCAGGGCCATCGCGAACGGCCGCTCATGGTCGGTGATCGAGATCGCCACGCGCGGGTCGCTCTCGAGATTGCGTGCCTTGCGGGAGCTCGGCGAGGTGAGCACCGCGATGCGATCACCTTCGAGCCCCACCCACATCGGGACGCTGTGCGGCGCGCCGTCTGGCAAGAGGGTCGCGAGATGCCCGTAGTTGGGCGCGTCGAACAGGCGGCGGACATCGTCAGGCAGCTCCATGGCTCGACACTACGGGCGCGCCACCAAGCCGGCAGATCAGTCGCGTATCAAGCGCCGGATCACGATGATGATCAGGATGAGCACAAGGAGCGGTGGTACAGCCCGCTTCGCCACCGCAGGGCCGGCGGTGCGGACCAGATTGATCGGCTGTGCGTCGGTCGCAGTATCGGCTCGTACCGCAGCCGGTGATTCCGCCCCGGCCGTGGCTGACTCCGCGGCGGGCTCGGGCGCCCCGCTGAGCTGTTTGGCGAGGCATTCGGCGAACTGCCCGATCAGCTTGTTGCTGACCTCCGCGATCACGCCGCGGCCGAACTGCGCCGGCTTGCCGGTGATCGTCAGGTCGGTGACGACGTTGACCCGAGTCTCGCCGCCGTCGGCGCGCAGCGACGTGGTCACCTTCGCCGCCGCGGTGCCGTTACCGCGCGTATCGCGGCCCTGGGCGTCAAGGACCGCGCGGTGCGCCGACTCGTCCTTCTCGGTGAAGCTCGCCTTGCCGCGGTACTGGAGGGCGATCGGCCCGACCCGCACCTTGACCGCGCCGGTGAACGCATCACCGTCGACGCTCTCGATTGTGGCGCCCGGCATGCATGGCGCGACCCGCTCGATGTCGAGCAGCACGCGCCACGCTTCGTCGATGCCGACCGGCACCGTGAACGATTGCTCCAGCTGCATCAGGCTGCTCCCGCCCGGGCGGATCCCGTGCGAGCGCTCATCGCGACATGCCCGCCGCGGTAAGGACGGCTCGCCGGGTCAGCACCCGAGCGAGGTGCTCGCGATAGTCCGAGCCGCCGGACAGGTCAGTGGGCGCATGGGTGCCGTCAGCGGCGTGCTCGCTGGCCGCCCCTACGGCGTCCGCTGAGGCGTCCGATCCGGCCAATGCCTGCTCGACGGCGGACGCGCGCAGCGGCGTTGAGCCCATGTTGGTGAGGCCGACGCGCGCCTCGGCGACCGAACCGTCCGCGATCCGCACCGCTGCCGCCACGCCGACGATGGCCCACGCCTGCGCCACCCGGTTGAACTTCTCGTAGTGCGTTGCCCACTCCGTGCCGAGCTTCGGGACGCGCACCGCCGTGAGCACCTCGTCCGGCGTCAGTGCCGTCGTGAGGTAGTCGACGAAGAAGTCACGCGCTGCGATGGTCCGCGTGCCGGACCGGCCGGCGACTTCGAAGGACGCGTCCAGGGTCAGCGCGATGGTCGGCAGGTCACCTGCGGGATCGCCGTGTGAGAGCGATCCGCCGAGGGTGCCGAGGTGGCGCACCTGCCGGTCGCCGACAGTCGCCGCCGCCTGCGCCAACAACGGTGCATGCTGCGCAATGAGCGGGTCGTGCAGCACCTCGTCGTGGGTTGTCATCGCGCCGATCACGATCGCGGCGCCGTCGTCGCGCACCCCGCGCAACGAGTCGATGTGGCCCAGGTCGACAAGTGTCGACGGGTACGACAGCCGCAGTCGCAACACGGGCAGCAGCGACTGCCCACCGGCCAGCACCTTGCCGTCGTCACCGGCAGCTGCCAGTGCAGCGACCGCGTCGTCCACTGTGGACGGTCGGACATAGTCGAAGGCTGCCGGGATCATTGCCTGCCTCCTTGCAGAGCGCGCCAGACCCGTTCCGGGGTGCATGGCATTTGCACGTCGGTTACGCCCAACGGGCGCAGCGCGTCGATGACCGCGTTGACCACCGCCGGCGTGGAGGCGATCGTGCCGGTCTCGCCTACGCCTTTCACGCCAAGGGGATTCGTGGTGGCCGGCGTCTCGGTACGGTCGGTGATGAACGACGGCAGATCAGCCGCGCTGGGTGGCATGTAGTCGACGAACGTGCCGGTGGTGAGGTTGCCGTCCGCGTCGTAGACCGCCTCCTCGAGCAGCGCCTGCGCGATGCCCTGGGCCACGCCCCCGTGTACCTGTCCGTCGACGACCAGCGGATTGACCACCGTGCCGACGTCGTCAACGGCCACATACTTCCGAACGGTCACCCGGCCGGTCTCGGTGTCCACGTCGACCGCGCACAGGTGCGTGCCGTGCGGGAACGACCATGCCTCGGGCTCCTCGACATAGCTGGCGGCGAGCGTCGGCTCAAAACCCTGCGGGATGGAATGTGCCGAGAAGGCAGCGAACGCAAGCTCGCCGATCGACTTCGATGCATCGGGGGCGCCCTTGACCCGGAACGAACCGTCGGCGAACTCCAGGTCGTCCTCGGACGCCTCGAGCAGGTGGGCGGCCAGCAATCGCGCCTTGTCCAGGACGCGCTGCGAGGCTTTGTACAGGGCCACGCCGCCAACGGCCAGGGAACGCGAGCCGTAGGTGTCGAGGCCGGTCGGCGTGCTGGCCGTGTCGCCGTGCAGGATTTGGACGTCGTCGAACGGGACCCCGAGCGTGTCGGCCACGATCTGCCCGAACGTCGTCTCATGCCCCTGCCCGTGCGGGCTGGTGCCGATGGACGCCTCGACCTTGCCGGTCGGCAGCATCCGGACCGACGCGGCCTCCCAGCCGCCGCCGGCATAGCCCTTTTCGCCCAGCCAGCGCGACGGCGCAAATCCGCACACCTCGGTGTAGGTCGAGATGCCGATACCGAGCTGCATGGGGTCGTTCCGCTCCCGCCGCTCACTCTGCTCGCGGCGCAGCTCGTCGTAGCCGAACAGCTGCATCGCCTTCTCGGTCGCGGCCTCGTAATTTCCTGAGTCGTACACCATCTCGGCGACTGTCGTGTACGGGAACTCGTCGTGCTTGATCCAGTTGCGGCGGCGCAGCTCCATCGGATCGACGTTCAGCTCGACGGCGAGCTCGTCCACGATCCGTTCGACGGCGAACGTGGCTTCGGGGCGGCCCGCGCCCCGGTACGCGTCGGTCGGCGTCTTATTTGTGAACACGCCGACGCAGCCGAACTGGTAGGCGTCCATTTTGTAGATGCCTGGATACATGCCGCGGCCGAGCAGTGGGATGGACGGCGTGATCAGCTGCAGGTACGCACCCATGTTGGCGATCAGGTTCGCGCGCAGCCCGCGGATGCGTCCGTCCGCCTCCGCGGCGATCTCGATGTCCTGGAGCAGGTCACGGCCGTGGATGGTTGCCAGGCATGCCTCGCTGCGCGTCTCGGTCCACTTCATCGGCCGGCCCAGCCGCCGGGCCAGCACCAGCGCGATGAACTCCTCGGCGTAGATGTCCAGCTTCGAGCCGAACCCGCCGCCGACATCAGGGGCGATCACCCGGATCTTCGACTCCGGCACGCCGATGACCAGAGCCAGGAACAGCCGCAAGAAGTGCGGAATCTGGGTCGCCGAGTACACGGTGTACTCGCCGGCCGCGGCGACCGGAGCGACGACGACCGAGCGCGGCTCCATCGCCGACGGGATGAGCCGCTGCTGCACGAGGCGCCGCTTCACGACGACGGGCGCGTCCCGGAACACGGCGTCGATGTCGCCGTAGGTGTCGGAGTATCGGAAGCAGACGTTAGTGCCCTTGTCGGAGTGGACAAGCGGCGCTCCGTCGGCCATCGCCTGTTCCATATCGAGGACGACGGGCAGCGGCTCGTACTCGACGTCGATCGCCTCGAGCGCGTCCACTGCCTGCTCACGGCTCTCGGCTACGACCACGGCCACCGCGTCGCCCGCGTACCGCACCTCCTCGGACGCGAGCGGCGGGTGCGGAGGCGCCACCCAGTCCGGCGTGACCTGCCACGCTGAGGGCAGGCTGCCCAACTCGGCGGCGAGGTCCGCGCCACGGAATGCGGCGACCACTCCCGGAGCCTCCGCCGCGCGAGACACGTCGATATGCGTGATCCGGGCGTGTGCCATCGGACTGCGCAGGAGCGCGAAGTACAGCTGGCCTGGGAATTTGATGTTGTCGGTCCACGTGGTCTGACCGGTGATGAGGTGGGCATCCTCCTTGCGCTTGCGCGCTTGGCCGATCTCGTGCGCAGCGACCGCGGTCATGCCGTCGCCTCCATCGATTTCGCGGCGTTCTGCACGGCCCGGACGATGTTCTGATAGCCGGTACACCTGCACAGGTTGCCCTCGAGGCCTTCGCGCACCTCGGTCTCGCTGGGGTCAGGGTTCTCACGCAGCAGGTCGCACGCGGCCATGATCATCCCCGGCGTGCAGTATCCGCACTGGAGCGCGTGCACGTCGTGGAACGCCTGCTGCATCGGATGGAGCTTTCCGTTGGTGGCCAACCCCTCGATCGTGGTCACCTCGCGACCGTCGGCCTGCACGGCCAGCACCGAGCAGCTCTTGACGCTACGGCCGTCCAGCAGGACGGTGCAGGCCCCGCAGTTGCCCGTATCGCAGCCCACCACAGTGCCGACCTTGCCGAGCCGTTCTCTTAGGTAGAGGACAAGCAGCAACCTGGGCTCGACATCGTCTTGATGTGCGACGCCGTCCACGGTCACGCTGAGCTGCGTCATTGAGACCTCCGCACATGAAGTTGTGTGCTACACACACAAGCCCCCGTGCGGCCAGTTGGCAAGAGCCGATCTAGCACTCATACATCCGCGATCACCTGCGCGAGTCGCTCGAACGCGGCGAGCGTATGTCCGGCAACAAGGTGATCGACATGTGGGAGCGCGGCGACCATGCCGCCCGTGATCGGCGCGAATCCGGGTTTGCCGCGATGCGGGTTCACCCAGATCACGGCGTGCGCGAGCCTGGCGAGGCGTTGCGCCTGCGCGCCGAGCAATGTGGGGTCGCCGCGCTCCCAGCCGTCCGAGCACAGGACGACAACCGCGCCGCGGGCGACGCCGCGTTGCCCCCACTGGTCCAGGAACACCTTGACCGCATCGCCGAGCCGGGTGCCGCCGCTCCAGTCCGGGATAGCCGCTGCGGCCGCCCGCAGGGCGGCGTCAGGGTCGCGAGCGCGCAGCTCCCGGGTGATCCGGGTGAGCCGCGTCCCGAGCGTGAACACCTCGGTGTTGAACGGCGCGGAACGTACCGCGGCGTGCGCGAAGCGCAGGACTGCGTCCGCGTACGGCTCCATCGAGCCGCTCACATCGGCGAGCACGACCAGCCGCCGCGGCTTGCGCCGCCGGGCCCGGTGGGCGAGGCGGGTCGGCTCTCCGCCCTGGCGCAGCATGCGGCGCACCGTCCGCTCCAGGTCTACCCGGCCAGCACGTGCCGGGCCATACCTACGGGTACGGCGTCGCCCCACCCGGGGCGCGAGCAGGGCGAGCATCCGGCGCACCTCGGCGCGCTCAGCCGCGCTGAGCGCGGCGAGGTCACGCTGGCGCAACACCTCCTGGCGGCTCGCCCGCCCGGCCAGCTCCGCATCGCCGCCCTCGCCGGTGCCCTCGTCCTCGTCCGCCTCGACCGGCACGGGGCGCAGCCGCGTGACGGCCCGCGGCGGGCGCACGATCGGCACGCGGCCGAAGTACGCGGCAAACGCGGCGTCGTAGCGGGCGATGTCGGCTGGGTCGCCGCACAGGGTGAGCCGGCCGGCCCAGTACGTGTCGACGGGCGATGCCACGTCGAGCTGATCGAGCGCGATGACCATCGCCTGGACACGGTCGGGCGTGGCCGGCACACCCGCATGACGCAACGTGCGGGCGAAGCCCAGCACGATGCCGACGGCTGCGGCGGTCATCCGGTCAGCTCGGCGAGCACCGTTTCCCGCGCCCGCACCGCGTCCTCGTGATACTTCAGCAGCGCGCCGAGCGTCGCGGCTGCGTTCTCCGCATTCAGTGACCGGGCGCCGAGCAGGTGCAGCGCCAGTGCCCAGTCGAGTGACTCGGCCACTCCCGGCGGCTTGAGCAGATCGGCTTCACGCAGCCGGGCGGTGACTCGGGCGACGTCGCGCGCCAGCCGCTCGGCGACGTCCGGCAGGCGCCGCCGCAAGATCGCCACCTCACGCTCGAACGACGGGTGGGCCACCCAGTGGTACAGACAGCGCCGTTTCAGCGCGTCATGCACCTCGCGGGTCCGGTTGGACGTCAGCACAACAAGCGGCGGCGTCTCCGCCCGGATCGTGCCGATCTCCGGAATCGTGACCGCGTTGTCGGCCAGCACCTCCAACAGGAACGCCTCGAACTCGTCGTCCGCGCGGTCGATCTCGTCCACGAGCAGCACGCATGGTGCCTGCTCGATCGCCTGGAGGATCGGCCGCGCGACCAGGAAGCGGCGGTCGTACAGCGACCGCTCGAGCTCGTCCGGGTCACGGCCCTCGGCGGCGCGCAGGTGCAGCACCTGACGCGGGAAGTCCCAGTCGTAGAGCGCCTGCGCCGCGTCGATGCCCTCGTAGCACTGCAAGCGGACGAGCGGGGCCTCGAGCACCTCGGCGAGCGCCGTGGCCAGGCTCGTCTTGCCGACACCGGCGTCGCCCTCCAGAAACAGCGGCCGATGCATACGCAGTGCCAGGAAGGCCGCCGTAGCAAGCCCCTCGTCGGGCAGGTAGCCGGTGCGCTCCAGGGCGTCAGCCAGCGCCTGCGGGCTGGCGGTTGCGGGGTCCACGACACTAGTGTCCCGCGCGGCGCGCTATCAGGTAGCAACGCCGGGACGGGTACTCGACGGCCGGGTCCGGCTCGCGCACCAGCCGCGCGTGCTCGGCGAACCCGGAGACGCGGAGGTCAGCCGCCACGTCGTCCGGCGGCAGGAAGTGCATCGTGAGCTGGATGGGCTGCCCCAGGAACTCGTCGTTGTCGACGGAATCGCCCGGCTCGTGCGCGGCATCGCTGACGTGGAACGCGATCATGACGATGCCACCTGGCTGGACGACCCGGCCCAGCTCCCGGCAGGCAGCGCGCCGCTCCTCCGGGGAGAAGTGGATGACCGAATACATCAGGATCGCCCCGCCCCAGGCATCGGCTGCAACGGGCAGGTCGAGCATCGACGCGGCGTGAAACGCAAGCTGTGGGTAGCGCCGCCGGGCGATATCGATCATCGCCGGCGACAGGTCGATCCCGACCACGTCGCAGCCCAGCTCGGCCAGGTGGCCCGCTACGTGCCCGGGCCCGCAGCCGACATCGCCGACCGGCAGTCCACGCGGGACCAACTCCGCGAACGCGGCCAGCAGCGCCCAGTCGAGGGGCTTTCCGGCCAGCTCACCGCCGATCCGCTTCTCATATTCGCCGGCCACCGCGTCGTAGCTCGCGCGCACCGCGTCGCTCATGCTCGCCACGCTAACCTGACGTCGTGCCGCGCCGGCCGACCCGCACCGTCCCGACCGTCCTCGTGCACGGCTGGCAGGGGAACGAGCCGTCACACTGGCAGACCTGGCTCGCGGCGGAGCTTTCCGACGCGGGTCGCGACGTCCACTACCCGACGCTGCCCGACCCCGACGCTCCGCAGCTGGCATCGTGGCTTACCACGTTGGATGACACGCTCGATGGCCTGCCCGACGACGGATTCGACGTGGTGTGCCACTCTCTGGGCGTCCTACTGTGGCTGCACCACGTGCGGGCCGATGCCGGGCCGCGGCCGGCTAGGGTCGTGCTCGTCGCGCCGCCCTCGCCACGCACGCCGGTGCCGGAGCTGGCCCCGTTCCTTCCCGTCCCGCTCGACGTCGACCTGGTGCGGCACGCAGCGGACGGCACCGTGCTGGTCTGCTCGGACGACGACCCGTACTGCCCCGAGGGCGCCGCGATCGCCTACGGCCGGCCGCTCAAGATGGCGACCACCGTGCTGCCCGGGAGGCGTCACATCAACGTCGAGGCCGGCTACGGCCCCTGGCCCGCGATGCTCGACTGGTGCGGGCGCGACAACCTCGCGTTCACCGGCTGAACGTCGCGAGGAGGTCGTACACGGTGGTCGCCGCGGCGAGCGCGGTCAGCTGCGCGTGGTCGTAGGCGGGCGACACCTCCACCACGTCCGCGCCGACGATGGGCAGGTCCGCCAGCCCATACAGGAACAGCTGCAGCTCACGTGTGGTGAGCCCGCCCGGTTCGGGCGTGCCCGTGCCGGGTGCATGGGCCGGGTCGAGCACATCGATGTCGATGCTGATGTACACAGCATGGCTGCCGACCCGCTCACGCACCCGATCGAGCGCGGCGTCGACGCCGGCGCGCGCGACGTCGAGCGTCGTCACCGTCGCGAAGCCGAGTCGGCGGTCGTCGTCGAAGTCGCTGAGCGCGTACACAGAGTTGCGGACGCCCACGTGCGCGCAATGGTCGAGCGCGAGCAAGCCTTCCTCGGACGCCCGGCGGAACGGCGTGCCGTGCGTGTACGGCATGCCGAAGTAGGTGTCCCACGTGTCGAGATGCGCGTCGAAGTGGATCAGTGCGACCGGGCCGTGCTTGGCGTGCACAGCACGCAGCAGCGGCAGCGCCACGGTGTGGTCACCGCCGAGTGCCACGATGCGGTCAGCCTTGCCGTACAGAGCGTTTGCGGCCGCTTGGATCTGCCCGACCGCCTCCATGATGTCGAACGGATTAGCGCTCACGTCGCCGGCGTCCGCCAGTTGCAGCGCCGTCCACGGCTCGACTTCCAGGCCGAGGTGGTAGGGACGCAGCAGCTTGGATCCGGCGCGGATCGCCTCCGGCCCGAACCGCGCCCCCGGCCGGTACGAGGTACCCGAGTCGAACGGCACGCCGAGCACGGCAGCGTCGGCGTGCGACACCTCGTCCAGCCGCGGCAGCCTGGCGAACGTCCCCGGGCCCGTAAACCGCGGAACCTGCCGCGCGTCCGGCGGGCCCATCACATTGATCGCTGCACCGGTTGACTCGCGCACCCCCTCCGGGGGCGCACTCCCAACCGGCCGCTCGCTGCGCTCGCTGGCAAGCTCGCTTTGCTCGCGCCGCGATCGCTCTTCGCGCGAGTGCTCATCGCGTTCTGGGTCGCTCACCGCACCTCCCCCTTTTGCCTCGCCCTATACGCGGCGACGTGTTGCCGGTTGCCGCAGTTGCCGGTATCGCAATAGATACGCGAGCGGTTGCGCGTCAGGTCGACGAGGACGGCGTCGCAATCCTCGGCGGCGCAGATGCGCAGCCGGTCCAGCTCCCCGGACCGGATCATGTCGGCGAGCGCCATGCCGGCTTCCGCGGCGAGCCGATCGACGAGCGGAGCGTCCATTTCCGTGACGTGCAGGTGCCAGCCCCAGCCGTCGTGATCGAACAGCCAGGGACGCGCGTGCGCGTCGCGCAGCAGGCCGTTGGCCAGCGCCACGACAGCGTCGAGGTCGGCGGCTTCCCAGGCGACGCGCAGTTTCGGGCGCAACGCGCGGACCTGCCGCAGCTCGGCGGCGGTGCCGTCCCGGCGTCCGCTGAAGCCGTGCTTGTCGAGGAAAACCTCCAGCGCGCCGAGGTCGGTCAGCGTGTCGCCACCTCGGGAGGCGGTGTTGACGAGCGCCGCGGCGGCCACGATGTCTCGTGCCGTGTCATGAGCTAGAACCATGTTGACTCCTGACCGGACGTCCGGCTAGCGTCACGTGCTAAAAGGCTACTAGAACATGACGGGAGCGGTCATGGGATACGGCTGCGCGCTGCTCGCAGCGTTCCTCTTCGGGGTGAACGGGAGCGTGGCGAAGGTAGCCCTGGGAGCCGGAATCACCCCCGCGCAGCTGACCCTGTTCCGATGCCTGTCCGCCGCACTGGTCGGTGGCGTCGTGCTACTCGTCAGCGACCGCAGCGCGCTGCGGGTGAGCCGGCGCGAACTCGTCCACTGGGCAGTCATGGGCATCGTCGGGATGGCACTCGTGCAGTGGCTCTATGCCGTGGCGATCGAACGATTGCCCGTCGGCGTCGCGCTGCTCATCGAATTTACAGCTGTGCTGATGGTTGCCGTCATCGGACGCGTCTTCTTCGCGGAAACCGTACGCCCTCGGCTGTGGCTGGCAATCGGTTGCGTGCTGGTGGGTCTTGCCGTGGTTGCCAAGATCTGGTCCAGCGATCTGGCGCCGGCCGGAGTGGGTATCGCCGGGCTCGCTGCTGTCGCATTCGCCACGTACCTAATGCTCGGCGAACGGCTCGTCACGCGCACGTCGCCGCTGGCGTCGGCGTTCTGGTCGATGGCGTTCGCGGCGCTGTTCTGGTCGATCTTCAGCAGTTGGTGGACGATCAACCCTGCCGTGCTGGCCCGCCGGGTCTCACTGGGCGGCCACCTCGCGGGCACCGCACTGCCGGTCTGGTTGCTGCTCTGCTACGTAATGGCGCTCGGGTCGTTCGTGCCGTTCCTGCTGGACTTCATCGCACTGTCCCGGCTCGGCGCGACGCCGATGGGCATCGTCGCGACGACCGAGGTGGTGTTCGGGATCGCGGTGGCGTGGCTGTGGCTCGGCGAGACACTCGACACCGCGCAGGTCATCGGAGCGCTCATCGTGATCGCGGGGGTGGTCGTCGCCCAGACGGCGCGGCGCCGAACACCGGCGTTCGCCGACTGATCACCCGGTGCGCAGGCGCCGCGTCTGGGCGGCGCGGCCGGCCAGCTCCGCGTCGGGTGGATAGCCCACAGCCACCAGGGTCAGCCCGTGCGGGGGTGCAACGCTGACCTCGCCAGCCCGGTCGGTCCGATCGAGCAGGGACGCCGGCCACGCCTCATCGCGTCGTCCTTCGCCCACGGCCAGCAGCGCCCCGACGAGCGAGCGCACCATGGCGTGGCAGAACGCATCGGCCTGCACGGTGCACGCGATCTCGGTACGGTCGCGCACCACGTCGAACGAGGCGAGATGGCGCACCGAGCTGGCGCCTTCACGATGCCGGCAGAACGCCACGAAGTCGTGCTCCCCCACCAGCTTCGCCGCCGCGCAGGCCATCGCCTCGACGTCGAGAGACCGCGGCCAGCCCAGAACATAGCGACGGCGCAAGGGGTTCACCACGCCGTCGCACATGCGGTAGACGTACCGGCGCCACAGCGCAGCGAAGCGTGCGTCGAACTCGCCCGGCACGGCCGTAGCCGCCATGATGCGGACGTCGGGAGGCAGTACTCCGTTGAGCCGGCGCGGCTCGGGCACGAACGGGAGGTCCGCGTGTGCGACCTGGCCGGTCGCGTGCACACCAGCATCCGTGCGCCCGGCAACCGTCAGCGCCGCCGGTACTCGCACTATCCGCGCAAGCGCCTCGGACACCAGGCCCTGCACGGTGCGCCTACCGGGCTGCGCCGCCCAGCCGGAGAAATCTGTCCCGTCGTAGGCGATATCGAGCCGGACGCGAACGAGCCCGCCGCCCTCGTCAGTGGGGGCGGCGGGCTCGGCACGCTCAGGCGTTGCTGTCCTCGTCGGCAGACGGCGCCACCGAGAAGCCGGCCGCCTCCGCATCCTCTGCACTGGCGAACCACACCTCGGCGTCGGTGCTCTCGTACGCCTCGGAGTCCGGCGCGTAGTAGAGCTTCGACTCCTCGTCGCCCTTGATCGAGAAGCCCTCGGGCTGTGAGCCGTCGTCGAGTGCGGCATGCGAGCCCTCGCCGTACGGGGCCTCCTCGGTGCTCGCCGACTCCTCGACGCCCTCGGCCTCGGCCCCCTCCGGCGTCTCGTCACCGCTGATCACGACCTGCGACCCAGCCGTCCCCGCAACCGACGCGGCGGTCGGCGACTCGTCCTTGGCCTCGTCGGCGATCTCGGCAGTGCGCCCACGCGCCGCCTTGCGGGGCGCGAACTTCGTACCGCGGGCCCGCTCGGCCTCACGCGCGGTCGACTGCGCCGGCGTCAGGGCCTCGACCAGTTCGATCGAGGCCATCGGCGCGTTGTCGCCCTTGCGCGGGCCCACCTTCACGATGCGGGTGTAGCCACCCGCCCGCTCGGCGAACTTCGGCCCGATCTCGGCGAACAGCTTGTGCACCACGTCCTTGTCGCGGACGACCCGCATGACCTGGCGGCGGGCATGGAGGTCACCCCGCTTGGCGAAGGTGATCAGCCGCTCGGCCAGCGGGCGCAGCCGCTTCGCCTTGGCCTCGGTGGTGGTGATCCGGTCGTGCTCGAACAGCGACGTCGCGAGATTCGCGAGCATCAGCCGCTCGTGCGCGGGGCCGGCGCCGAGGCGATGACCCTTGGAGGGCGTGGGCATATGGAACTCCGTTACTGGTAAACGTGCGGGTTAGAGCTGCTCGGTTTCGGCGTAGTCGTGGTCCTCGCCGTCGAAGTCGTCGTCGCCGTAGGACTCGACGCGGCTGACCTCGAACCCGGGCGGGCTGTCCTTGAGCGACAGGCCCAGGCCAGCCAGCTTGATCTTGACCTCGTCGATTGACTTCGAGCCGAAGTTGCGGATGTCGAGCAGGTCGGCCTCACTGCGCCCGACGAGCTCACCCACGGTGTGGATGCCCTCGCGCTTGAGGCAGTTGTACGAGCGGACGGTGAGGTCGAGCTCCTCGATCGGCATCGAGAACGCGGCGATGTCGGC
>JBPYES010000446.1:0-12065 GCA_051984825.1 Jatrophihabitantaceae bacterium | reverse complement strand
CGACCTCGACCAGACGGATGGCCCGCCCGCCCAGGTCACGCATCAGCCCGGCCAGGCCCGGGACGTCGAACACGTCCTGCAGGCACTCGCGCATCGCCTCGAGGGTGACCGGGAAGTCGCCGTACTCACTGGCCACCTGCAGCAGCTGGTTGGCCCGCTGGCGCTGCTGCCAGAGCGGTGTGCGCCGTCGCGGGGCGCGCCGGGGCAGCAGCAGCGAGCGGGCGGCGCACTCCCGGAACCGCGCCGCGAACACCGCCGAGCCGCCAAGCTCGGCCGTCACGACCGCCTCGATCTCGTCCGAGTCGAACACCGCAAGATCGGCACTCGGGGGCTCCGCGTCGGTGTCGGGCAGGCGCACCACGATGCCGTCGTCGCTGTGCATCGACTGCGCCTCGATGCCGTAGCGCTCGCGCAGCCGCGCGCTGATCGCCAGTGCCCATGGCGCGTTCACCGGCGCGCCGAACGGCGAGTGGACGACGAGGCGCCAGTCGCCGAGCTCGTCGTGGAACCGCTCGACCAGGACCGTCCGGTCGTCGGGCAGCGCTCCGGTGGCATCGCGCTGTTCGCGCAGGTACGCGAGCAGATTGGCAGCTCCCCACTCGTCGAGGCCGGCCGCCTGTGCCCGGTGCAAGGCGGCATCCGCGTCCACAGTGGACACCTCGCGCATGAATGCCCCAAGTGCGCGGCCCAGCTCGACCGGGCGCCCTGGAGCGTCGCCCTTCCAGAACGGCATCCGGCCGATTTCGCCTGGAGCTGGAGTGACCAGTACACGGTCGTGCGTGATGTCCTCGATGCGCCAAGACGACGACCCCAGGAGGAACACGTCGCCGACCCGCGACTCGTACACCATCTCCTCGTCGAGCTCGCCCACCCGTCGCCCGGGACCGTCCGCTCCGGCAAGGAACACCCCGAACAGCCCTCGGTCGGGGATGGTGCCACCGCTGGTGACTGCCAGCCGCTGAGCGCCGGGGCGGGCGCGCAGGACGCCCGTGAGCCGGTCCCACACCAGCCGCGGCCGGAGCTCTGCGAACGCGTCGGACGGGTAACGCCCGGCGAGCATGTCGAGTACCGCCTCAAGGGCTGACCGGGGAAGGCCGGCGAATGCGGCAGTGCGACGCACGAGCGTCTCGACGTCGTCGACGGTCAACTCGTCCATCGCCACCATCGACACGATGTGCTGAGCCAGGACGTCGAGCGGGTTGCGCGGGTAGCGCATCGCCTCGATGGCACCGTCGCGCATCCGCTCTGCGACGACCGCGCATTCGACGAGATCACCCCGGTACTTCGGGAAGATGACGCCCCTGGACACGGCGCCGACCTGATGCCCGGCACGGCCGATGCGCTGCAGCCCGGATGCGACCGACGGCGGAGCCTCGACCTGCACGACCAGGTCGACGGCGCCCATATCGATGCCGAGCTCGAGCGAGGACGTGGCGACGACCGCGGGGAGGCGGCCAGCCTTGAGCTCCTCCTCGACGAGGACCCGCTGCTCGCGCGACACGGAGCCGTGGTGGGCGCGTGCCACGACAACCTCACCCGTCGGGTGGCCGGCGCCGGACTGTCCCATGAGCTGCGCCGGCGGGGCCGCGGATTCGACACCGTCGCCGCGGCGTTCGGTCTCCAGTTCGTTGAGCCGCGCGGTCAGTCGCTCGGCCAGCCGGCGCGAGTTGGCGAACACGATCGTGGATCGGTGCGCTTCGACCAGGTCGAGGACCCGCTCCTCGACGTGCGGCCAGATGGACGTGCGGCGCTCGGCGCTCGCCGCCGGGCCGGTGAGGTCGCCGGTCGGCTCACCCAGCGTGGACATGTCCTCGATCGGGACGACGACCTGCAGATCGAACGTCTTGGCGGCCGGCGGCTGCACGACTGCGACCGGGCGGCCGCCTGCCAGGAAGGTGGCGACCTCGTCGACCGGGCGCACCGTCGCAGAGAGTCCGATCCGCTGCGCCGGTGTGTCCAGCAGGGCGTCCAAGCGCTCCAAGGACAGGGCGAGGTGCGCGCCGCGTTTCGTCGCGCAAACCGCGTGTACTTCGTCGACGATCACCGTGTCGACGCCGCGCAGCGCTTCGCGTGCCCCGGACGTGAGCAGCAGGAACAGCGACTCCGGTGTGGTGATCAGGATGTCGGCCGGCCGCCGCGCGAACAGGCGCCGCTCGTCTGCCGAGGTGTCGCCGGTGCGCATCGCGACCGTGACGTCGGGCGCCGGCAGTCCGAGGCGGGCCGCCGCCTGCCGGATCCCGGCCAGCGGCGAGCGCAGATTGCGCTCGATGTCGACGGCGAGCGCTTTGAGCGGGCTGACGTAGAGGACGCGGCAGCGCCGCAGTGGCTCGTGCGGCACCGGGAGCGCGGCGAGCCGGTCGAGCGACGACAGGAATGCGGCGAGTGTCTTGCCCGACCCGGTCGGCGCTACAACCAGGGTGTGCTCGCCGCGGGCGATCGCGTCCCACGCGCCCTCCTGCGCCGGTGTGGCCGCCGCGAAAGCACCGTCGAACCATGCCTGGGTGGCTGGGGAGAAGCGGGACACGCCGTCCAGTGTGCGCGTCCCCTACGACACGGCGAGCCGGGCAGCCAGTCTGGCCTGGGCGGCCGGCCAGTCGTCGTCGGTCATGGCGTACTGCACCGAGTCGCGCCAACTGCCGTCCTTTCGGATGCGGTGTTTGCGCAGCACGCCCTCCCGGGTGGCCCCGAGCCGCTCGATCGCGGCCTGCGAGCGCTCGTTGTAGATGTCGGTGTGCCAGACGACGCGGGCCGCCCCGAGGGTGTCGAAGGCATGGCTCATCATGAGCAGCTTCGACTCGGTGTTGTGGCCGGTGCGCCACCACCGGCGGCCGAGCCAGGTGTGTCCGATCGAGATCGTGCGCAACGCCGGGTTGACGTCGTAGTAAGACGTGCTGCCGGCGAACTCGCCGGTCAACGCGTCGATCTGGGCGTACGCGAACCGCTCGCCGCGGGCGCGGGCGGCGAGCGCCGCCAGGATGTGGTCACGCGCGTCCTCGACGGATTTCGGCGGCCAGAGGCCCATCCAGCGGAACACCTCGTCGCCGTCCTGCTCGGAAGCGGCGAGGTAGCCCTCGGCATGTTCGAGCGCGAGCGGCTCGAGGCGGATCTTCGCCCCGGCGAGGACTGGCAGTGCGTACCACAGGTCGGTCACGCGGGCGATGCTGCCAGCTGCTGCGCCGCTGTCGCGCGGGCCACTCCTAGAGTGATGGATATGCGCCTGACGGACTTCTGGAACCGGATGGAGGAGCGCTTCGGTGCCACCTACGCCCGAAGCGTCGCCGCCGACTACCAGCTGCCGGCACTCGGCGCAACTGTCGACGAGGCGATCGCGGCAGGTGTCGAGACGAAGGACGTTTGGCGCGCGGTGTGCGACGAGTTCGACATGCCAAAGCATCTGCGCTGATCGCCGGGGGCGCAGCTCAGCACCGTCCCGCAGGGGCGGATGCCTCGCGCCAGACCGCGCCTGACGGCGCGGGCCTCGTCGCGGCGGCGGGCTCTTCGCGCGAGCGCTCATCGCTGACTTGACCCGCCGGGGGGTGTCGCTCCGGCACCGCCCCCGAGGGGCGGATGCCCCGCGCCAGACCGCGCCTGACGGCGCGGGCCGCGTCGCGGCGGCGGGCTCTTCGCGCGAGCGCTCATCGCTCGTCTCGCTCTCGTCGTGCTGCTTCGGCGTGTTGCGCTTACCTCGAACGAGTGTTCGCCTAGGCTGTGGATTGCCGGAACGCCGTCCACAACTTTGCCCAGTGCGGCGAAATTGTCGGCGCCGGGCTCTAGCGTCTCGGCTGACAGCTCGCGAACTAGTGAATGAGGTGGCTTGATGGCAGCAGCGTTCGACCGTGACAAGGCGCTCGACGTCGCCCTGACGCAGATCGACAAGCAGTTCGGCAAGGGGTCGGTCATGCGTCTCGGCGAGCGAGCCGCAGCGCCGATCGAGGTGATCCCCACCGGGTCGATCGCGCTCGATGTCGCGCTCGGCATCGGCGGCCTGCCGCGCGGGCGGGTCGTCGAGATATACGGACCGGAGAGTTCTGGGAAGACCACGGTGGCGCTGCACGCGGTGGCCAATGCTCAGGCTGGCGGCGGCGTCGCCGCGTTCATCGACGCCGAGCACGCCCTCGATCCTGATTACGCTCGCGCCCTGGGCGTCGACACCGACGCGCTCCTGGTCAGTCAGCCCGACACGGGCGAGCAGGCGCTCGAGATCGCCGACATGCTCATCCGTTCCGGGGCGCTGGACGTCATCGTCATCGACTCGGTCGCGGCGCTCGTGCCGCGCGCCGAAATCGAGGGCGAGATGGGTGACAGCCACGTCGGCCTACAGGCCCGGCTGATGAGCCAGGCGCTACGCAAGATCACCGGCGCGCTCAGCAATGCCGGCACGACGGCGATCTTCATCAACCAGCTTCGGGAGAAGGTCGGCGTCATGTTCGGCTCCCCGGAGACGACGTCTGGGGGAAAGGCGCTGAAGTTCTACGCGTCGGTCCGGCTGGACGTGCGGCGCATCGAGACGCTCAAGGACGGCGGCGACGCGGTGGGCAACCGCACCCGGGTGAAGGTCGTCAAGAACAAGGTGGCCCCGCCGTTCAAGCAGGCCGAGTTCGACATCGTGTACGGGCACGGCATCAGCCGTGAAGGCTCGCTCATCGACGTGGGCGTCGAGCAAGGGCTGATCAAGAAGTCCGGGGCCTGGTACACCTACGAGTCCGACCAGCTCGGCCAGGGCAAGGAGAACGTTCGCTCCTTCCTGCGCGACAATCCCGATCTTGCCGACGAGATCGAAAAGCGGATCAAGGAGAAGCTGGGTGTCGGGGCGCATGTCGACAGCGAGACCTCGGTCGACGCGCTACCTGCCCCCGTGGATTTCTAGATCGGTATGACGAGCGACGAGCAGGACGCTCCGGGCGACCCCGAGTCGGTTGCCCGGGCGATCTGCCTCCGCCTGCTCACGCAGCAGGCCCGCACGAGGGCGGAATTGGCGCAGGCGCTGCGCCGGCGGGGCGTCCCCGACGAGGCAGCCGGCACGGTGCTGGACCGGTTCGTCGAGGTCGGGCTGATTGACGACACGGCGCTGGCCGAGAGCGTCGCCCTCACCCAGCACCGCGAGCGCGGGCTGGCCGCACGCGCGGTGGCCATGAAGCTGCGTCAGCGTGGCTTGCCTGACTCCGCTGTCGAGGCGGCGGTCGGGCGCATCGACCCGGACAGTGAGCGTGAGGCCGCACGCCGGCTTGTGACGCGCAAGCTCCGGGCAATGCGCACCTTGCCGCCTGAGACATGCAGCCGGCGACTCATCGGCATGCTGGGACGCCGCGGGTACCCGTTTACGCTCGCCGCCGACGTTGTGCGGGAGGTCATGGCCACTGAACTTCCCCAGCACTTGGCCGACGAACTCGCCGGAGAGTGACCGGATGCGGCCTATAGGTGAACATTCGTGCGCGTCTTACTTGACCAGCCGGGGTCGGGATTCTTAACCTCGGGCTATCAGGAGAACGCACGGGCTCGTCCCAGATGAGCCGTACATAGATCCCGATCGCAGCCTCGACAGGAAGGAATGATTGCAGCCTCGGTGACCTATCCGCCGTGATTTGTTCATCTGGCGGTCTCGGGGGGCGGCGCAATAGCCGTCGTTGTCCGAGAGCGAGCACGTCAGCGCACTCCTGATGCCCGACGGCCACGGCACAGGAGGCGAGATGCAAGGGGTTCTGTACGCGGCAATCGGTGCGGTTTTCATCGTCGGGCTGTTCTTTGTCGATTCGTACCGTCGCCGCGGCTCGGTTCGCGCCGACCACGCCGAGGCTGCAGACCGCGAGGCCGCGCTCGAGGAGAAGTCGGCCTACGTCGAGTCGGCGCGTCGGGTGGCCGAGGCCGAGGCGTCCTCGATCCGGCAGCTGGCACAGCACGAGGCCGACGCGCAGCGGCGCGCCGCGCAGGCGGAGATCGACGCGCTGCGTCGAGCCGCCGAGGCAGACGCAGCAAGCGCGGCCACCACGGCCCAGGGCATCCGAAACAAGGCCGAAGCAGACGCTGATGACGTACTCGCGCAGGCTCGTCGCACCGCAGAAGCGGAGGTCGGACGGCTGACGGCCGAGCTGCGCGAGGCCGAGCATGCGCTCACCGCGCAGTCGCGGCTCCTCGAGGAGTCACAGCAACGCCTCGATACGCAGTCGGCCCGACTGGAGGCGGAGCAGGCCGACTTCGACCGCGCAATACGCCAGCTCGGCGAGCGGGAACGTGACCTTGCCGCGCTCGAGGAGCGCCTCACCGCCCGCGAGGGCGAGCTCGACCAGCACGAAGCCGAGCACATTCGGGAGCTGGAGCGGGTCGCGGGCCTCAGCGCGGAGCAGGCAAAGGCCGAGCTGCTCACCGCCGTGGAAGCCGGCGCGCGGCGGGACGCTGCGGCACTCGTGCGCAATATCGAGAGCGAGGCACGCACCGAGGGCACTGCCCGGGCCCGATCGATCGTCGTCGAAGCCGTCCAGCGGGTCGCCAGTGAGCAGACCACGGAAACCGTGGTCAGCGTCCTGCACCTGCCGGGCGACGAGATGAAGGGCCGCATCATCGGGCGAGAGGGACGCAACATCCGCGCGTTCGAAGCGGTCACCGGCGTCAACGTCATCATCGACGACACACCGGAAGCGGTGCTGCTGTCCTGCTTCGACCCGGTACGCCGCGAGGTCGGGCGGCTCACGCTCGAGAAACTGGTCCTCGACGGACGAATCCACCCGCACCGGATCGAGGAGGTGTATGACTCGAGCAAGGCGGAGGTCGACGAATTGTGCCTGCGGGCGGCCCGCGACGCGCTTGCCGAAGTCGGCATCTCCGACCTGGACGAGCGGCTGCTACCGACACTGGGGCGGCTCCGGTACCGGACCAGCTACGGGCAGAACGTCCTCGGCCACCTGCTCGAGACGGCTCACATTGCGGGGGTCATGGCCGCCGAGCTCGGCATCGAGCCCGCGCTGATCAAACGCTGCGCGTTCCTCCACGACATCGGCAAGGCGCTGACCCACGAGGTCGAGGGCAGCCACGCGATCATCGGAGCCGACCTGCTGCGGAAGTACGGGGAGAGCGAAGCGGTCGCGCACGCTGTCGAGGCGCACCACAACGAGGTGCAGCCGCGGACCATCGAGGCGGTGCTCACGCAGGCCTCAGACACCTGCTCGGCCGCCCGGCCCGGGGCGCGCCGCGAGTCGCTCGAGACGTACGTCAAGCGCCTCGCCCGCATCGAGGAGATCGCGGGCGGCAAGGCGGGCGTCGAGAAGGTGTTCGCGATGCAGTCCGGCCGAGAGGTGCGGGTCATGGTGCAGCCCTCGGAGGTGGATGACCTGGCCGCCCAGGTCATCGCCCGCGAGATCGCCAAACAGATCGAGGACGAGCTCACCTATCCGGGGCAAATCCGCGTCACGGTCGTGCGCGAGACGCGCACCACCGAGGTCGCGCACTGACTTATTCGCCGTGCGTGGCTCGCGGCGGCGCCGCTCTGCGGCGCGCACCGCGGGCCACTCCGCGCCTTGCGGCGCGGGCCGCGTCGCGGCCGGCGGGCTCTTCGCGCGAGCGCTCATCGCCCGTGGGGCTGGGTCACCGTGGTCACCGCCCGTTGTCAGTCGGGCGAGCGCTCATCGCCCCGTGGTTACGTTGCTGTGGTCGCCCGCCGTTGTCGATTGCGGCTGGCTGCTTGCTACTCGCTTGGGCGCGAGCCGATCGTCAGTAGTGGCTGCCGCGCTGGCTGATGAACCGCGGTGTTTCTGCCGCGCCAGCGGCGGTGCGACGTGATGCCGGCGTCGGCCACGAGGTGATGCGGCGCCGCGTAGGTGACGGCGGTCGTCACGATGTCGCCCGGCGCCGCAACGCCCGCCACGTGGACCAGCCGGCCGTCTCGCGCTCGCCCGGACACCCTGCCGGTCGCCCCGTCCTTGCGGCCTTCGCCGGTGCTGACAAGTACCTCGACCGGCCGGCCGACGAGCTCCTTGTTGCTGGCCCAGGACATCTCGTCCTGCAGTGCGACGAGCCGGTCGTAGCGTTCCTGCATCACGGCCTTCGGCACCTGATCCGGCATCGCGGCGGCAGGGGTGCCCGGGCGCCGCGAATATTGGAACGTGAATGCGCCGGCGAAGCGGGCCTCGCGCACGACGGTGAGCGTCTCCTCGAAATCGGCATCGCTCTCGCCGGGGAAGCCCACAATGATGTCAGTGGTGATCGCCGCATCCGGCATTGCGGAGCGAACGCTGGCGATGATGTCCAGATAGCGCGCCTGCCGATAGGAGCGTCGCATCGACCGCAGCACGGCGTCCGAACCTGACTGGAGCGGCATGTGCAGCTGCGGCATGACATTCGGGGTCTCCGCCATGGCCGCGATCACGTCGTCGGTGAAGTCACGCGGATGCGGGCTGGTGAAGCGCACCCGCTCAAGGCCGTCGATTGCACCGCAGTCGCGCAGCAGCTTGCCGAACGCGAGTCGGTCACCGAACGAGCGGCCGTAGGAGTTGACGTTCTGGCCGAGCAGCGTGACCTCCACGACCCCTGACTCGGCCAGTGCACGGACCTCGGCGAGCACGTCGCCCGGTCGGCGGTCGGCCTCGCGCCCGCGCAGCGACGGCACGATGCAGAACGTGCAGGTGTTGTCGCATCCGACCGATACGGAAACCAGGGCACTGTAAGGAGAATCTCTGCGCGACGGGAGGTCGGACGGGAAGTTCTGCAGCGCCTCGACGATCTCGACCTGAGCCTCGGCGTTGTGCCGTGCACGCTCGAGCAGCACTGGAAGTGCAGCGAGGTTGTGGGTTCCGAAGACCACGTCGACCCATGGCGCCCGCTGGACGATCGTCCCACGATCCTTCTGCGCCAGGCAGCCGCCGACTGCGATCTGCATGCCAGGACGCCGCTTCTTCACCGGATACAGGTGGCCGAGGTTGCCGTAGAGCCGGTTGTCCGCGTTCTCGCGCACCGCGCAGGTGTTGAACACCACGAGGTCGACGTCGTCGCCGCTTCCTGAGGGCGCACGCACGTAGCCGGCCGCCTCGAGCAGGCCGGCGAGCCGCTCGGAGTCGTGGACGTTCATCTGACACCCGTAGGTGCGGATGGAGTAGGTGGGCATGACCTGTCGAGGATACGTGCGGTGCGCGACGCGATGTCCGGGTGAACCGCCCGCAGCGGCTCAATCCGGGATGAGTGCGCGCCGCTGCGCCACCTCGGCCTCAGCGCGGGCGATGCGCGCCGCGTCGCCGGAGGCCTTGGCCCGCTCGAGCTTCGCCTCGGCCTCACCGAGGCGCGCCCGCAGCTCGGACAGGAACGGGTTCGACTCGGCGCTGCCGCGCTGCCATTGCGCGTCGACGGCGTCGCGTACCCGCTGCTCGGCGGCGCGCATGCGGTCGTCGTTGCGGCGGATCGCGTCACGCGGGACGTGGCCGACGTCGTCATAGCGGCTCTGCAGCACACGCAGCGAGGCCTGCGCCGCCTTGGGGTCCTGTAGGTCGAGCTTTTCCGCCTCCGCGATGATCGCGTCCTTCCGGCGCTGGTTCTCGACCTGCTCGGCGTCGCGTTCGGCGAACGTCGCCGAGCGGCGCGCGAAGAAGGCATCCTGGGCGGCCCGGAAGCGCGCCCACAATTGCTCCTCGACGTCGCGACCGGCGCGGCCTGCCGCCTTCCACTCCGTCATCAGGTCGCGCATCGCGGCGGCGGTTTCCTTCCAGTCCGAAGACTGGCCGAGTTCCTCGGCGCGCTCGATCAGTTTCTCCTTGGCCTGCCGGGCGGCACCGCGCTCGGAGTCGAGCTGCGCGAAGTGCTGGCCGCGGCGCTTGCTGAATGCGTCCCGGGCCGCGGCGAACCGCTTCCACAAGGCGTCGTCGGTCCTCCGGTCGACACCCTTGATCTGCTTCCACTCGTCGACGATCGCGCGTAGCCGGTCGCCCGACGCCTTCCAGGACGTGGCCGACTCGGCGATCTGCTCGGCCTCGGCGACGAGCTGTTCCTTGGCCGCCACGGCGTCCGCACGGGCCTGCGCGCGGGCGGCTGCGTTTGCATCGGCGCGCTCGGACGCGGCATTGATCAGCGTGACGAGGCGCGCGTCGAGCGAGGCCAGGTCGCCCACGGCGGACGCAGTTGGCAGCTGCTCGTGGAGCTCGACGGCGTGGGTACGGGTCGCGCCGGGATCACCGGCGCCAGACTCGAGACGCTGCTCGAGCAGGATCACCTCGGTCTCGAGATCCTCGTACCGGCGCACGTAGTAGGCGAGGCCAGCTTCGGCGTCCCCGGCCTGCCACGATCCGACGACGCGCTCGCCGTCGGACGTGCGCACGTAAACCGTGCCGTCCGCGTCGATGCGTCCCCACTCCGAGCTCATGACACTGCATTAGACACGATCAGTCCAGGTGTAGGGACGGCTAGTGTGCCCACGTGATCCTCGGCGCGGCGTTCCTCCCCAATCCGCCGGTGCTTGTGCCCGCGGTGGCGAGTGGCGCCGCCGGTGAGTTGGAGCCGCTGCGCCGGGCTAGCCGCCAGGCGCTGCGCCGGGCACACGGCGACGGCACGTGGCAGCTGGTCGTGCTTGGTCCGGCGGACACATCGGCCATGCATTCGCCGGTCGCTCGCGGCAGCCTGTCCGGCTACGGCGTGTCCCTTGAGGTGCACCTCGGCTCGCCGGGCTGCGGGGGAGCGGTGGAACTACCGCTGTCGCTGACGGTGGGCGCGTGGCTGCTGGGTCAGGCGCTCGGGCCGAGCACCGGCGCCGTCGGCTTTTCCGTCGGCCCGGACTTCGCGGCCAGCCGCCCCGCCGTAGAGCTGCTCGCGCTTGCCGAATCAGCCGCCGTTGCCCTTGTTGTGATGGGCGACGGCAGCGCGCGACATTCGACGACTGCTCCGGGGTACCTCGATCCGCGCGCGGCACCGTTCGACGCGGCAGTTGCGGCGGCGCTGCGCGACGGCGACGGCGATGCGCTCGCCGACCTGGACGAGACGCTCGGCGCCGACCTGCTGGCAGCCGGCGTCCCCGCATGGCGCGCCGCCGGAGCGTTGCTGGCCGGCGGCAGCTACGACGCCGACCTGCTCTACGCCGAGGCGCCGTACGGCGTGGGCTACTTCGTGGCGGCGTGGACCGCGCGTGCCTGAAGTCGTCGCGGTCGTCGGCCCGACGGCGACGGGCAAGTCCGACCTCGCGGTGGCCCTCGCGGAACGCCTGGACGCCGAGATCGTCAACGCCGACTCGATGCAGCTCTACGCCGGTATGGACATCGGCACCGCCAAGCTGCCGCTCGACGCACGCCACGGCGTGCCGCATCACCTTCTGGACGTGTGGCCGATCAGCAAGTCCGCCGCGGTGGCCGAGTACCAGCAGCTGGCTCGGGCCGCCATCGCCGAGATCCGGGAACGGCGGCGGCTGCCGATTCTCGTCGGCGGTTCCGGGCTGTACCTGCGCGGAGCGCTGGACCGGCTGGAGTTCCCCGGCGAATCGCCCGACATCCGCGCCCGTCTCTATGCCGAGCTGGAGCACGTCGGCGCGCCGGCACTGCACGCACGGCTGGCCATGCTGGACGCGACCGCGGCGGCGTCGATTCTGCCGACGAACGGGCGGCGCATCGTGCGGGCCCTCGAGGTCATCGAGCTGACCGGCCGGCCGTTCATCGCGACCATGCCGGGGTTCGAGTCGGTGTACGACTGCACGCACCTCGGCCTGGATCGCGATGATCTCGACGAGCGCGTGGCACAGCGGGTAGATCGCATGATCGCGGCCGGCTTTTTGGACGAGGTACGCGGTCTGCTGCCCAACGGGCTACGTGACAGTCCGACCGCTGGCAAGGCACTCGGCTACGCGCAACTGCTCGGCTGCCTGGATGACGCCGGCCGGGTCGTGGGTGATCTCGGCGAGGCCGTCGCCGCGACCGTGCGTGCGACGCGGCGTTTCGTGCGGCGGCAGCGCTCGTGGTTCCGGCGTGACCCGCGCATCCGGTGGTTCGACGCGGCCGCGCCGGACGTCCTGGACCGGCTGCTCACCGCACTACGCTGAGCCCGTGGACCGACTACACGTCGTCAAAGGGCACGGCACGGAGAACGACTTCGTGATCGTGCCGGATTTC
>JBPYES010000445.1:0-6700 GCA_051984825.1 Jatrophihabitantaceae bacterium | reverse complement strand
GCGTCGAGGTCGTACTCGGCGTGCACGACGATCCGTCATTCGGCACGCTCGTGTCGTTCGGGGTCGGCGGCGTGGCGACGGAGCTGCTCGGCGATCATGCCTACGCCACGGTGCCGCTCACCGACGTCGACGCTGCTGCGCTGATCCGCGCGCCCAAGGCGTTCCCGCTGCTCACCGGATACGGCGGCGCCGACCCGACCGACCTGGATGCGCTGGCCGACGTTGCGCTGCGGCTGTCGGCGCTCGCCGACGATCTCCCCGAGGTGGCCGAGTGCTCGCTGACCGCGTGGGCGGCTCCCACCGGGGTGCGCGTGGCCGCGGCCCGGGTGCGCGTCGCACCGCCCACCGTCCGCGCTGACACCGGCCCGCGCCGCCTTCCCGGTTTGTGACACGCCCCGCCCCACCGGGCGTGATCTTGGCTGTAAGGGGCCCACAGATCCAAGATCATCGCCAACGGTGGGGAGGCCGATGAGACACTACGACGGTCCTGGGCCGTGGCTCATCGGGTGACTGGGCATCGTGGGAATCGGGGATGTCACGATGCCCCTGGACAACTCGTTCAGCAATCCGCCGGCGTTCCGGCTCGCTGTCCCGTTAGAGATCGTTCCGCAGCCGCCGACCCGGCCGACCACCGCGGGCCCGAGACCCCGCGGAGTCATCGGCAGCATCGCGACAGTCGTCTGGGTGACGTACTGCGGGCAGATCATGCCGCGCGACGGTGCCGCGTCGAACCGTTGCGCGTACCCCCGTGCGACGGTCCCGGTCAGCGCCTTGGCACCGGTGAGCCGGTCGACCGTGTACACGCAGACCTTGATCGATGTCACGTCGGCCGGGAACAGCGAGCCGGAGCCCTTGGTCAGCGACACTGCCGGGACAGTGCCGGGACAGGCCGCCGCGTCCGCCGTCGAGTTCGGGCCAGCGGCCGGCGTGCCCGAATGCCGGTTGAACTGGACTGCGGTCACTACGCCGGCGACGGCGAGCACAGCGACGATCGCGCCGGTAATCGCTGCGGCGTTGCGCCGCCGGCTCCGGCGGGCTGCCTGCGCATGTGCGACGACGGCGTCGACATCGAGCCGCTCCCCACCCTCGCCGGCCCGAAGCGAAGCCCGCAGATCCGATTCGTGGAGGCTCACCGCAGCACCTCCACGCGCAGCCGGGCGAGTGCCCGAGACGCAGCGCTCTTGACCGTGCCCACCGGCAGACGCAGCGCCACCGCAGTGTCCTTCTCGGACAGATCGCAGTAGTACCGCAGCACGACCACCGCCCTTTCCTGCGGCGACAACCTGCGCAACAACTGGCGCAGCTCGTCGCGGTCTTCGCTGCTGTGGACCGGTTCGACCGGCCGGTCCGGCACCGTTGCCGTCGGTCGCTCGCCGAGCCAGCGCCGGCGTGTCGTATCGATGTGGGTGTTCACCAGCACCCGTCGCGCATAGGCCAACGGGTTCCTGGCGCGTCCCCACTTCAGATACAGCTTGATGAGCGCGGTCTGAACGAGATCCTCGGCGTGGTCGCGGTCGCCGGCCAGCAGCCGCGCCGTGTGCAACAGCGTCGAGCCGTTGGCCTCGACGAAGTCGCGGAACGCGATATCGCTCATCACTACTAGGACGAGATGGGGCGGCCGGTACGTTGTGTCACATCTCGCGATGTGGGACGGTTACCCTCCGGGCCGGTAGATCATCAGGAACACGATGCCGGCGAAGATCAGCCCTACTGCGCCGCCGGCCGCGGCCACCTGCGCGGTGAGGCCACGCGCTTGCTCACCGGCGGCTATCAGCCGCGTTGCCCGGTCAAGCGCCGGGGCGATCAGCACGAGCACGAGCACAAGCGCGACCGCCCACAGTACGAGCGACAGCCACACCCACGTGTCACCGAACTGCGCATCCCACTTCGGGCGCACCAGCGACAGGCCGAGCAGGACGACGATCACCGACGCATAGGCGTACACGCGCGCCATCCGAGCGCTCGCCGCCGTGGCGGCTGCATCGCCGCGCCGCACCCCGCGCGACGCTGTCGTGGCGGCATGCACCAGCGGACCAATCGCGAACACCGCAGTAAGGACATGCAAAGCCAGCAGGAACGTATGCATAACTGCGAAGGCTAAATGCAACTACGGCGAACTCAGCCATCAAGCGATGAGCGCTCGCGGATTCGCGCAGGCGGGATTTAGACGCGGCTTAGCTTGCGCGTCTTTGGCGGCGGCGTCCGCGGCGGGAACGCAGGTAGTCGGACACGACGTACTCGCCGAGGGTTCCGCGATTGGGCAGGAACACCCGCCCACCGTTGCGGCGACCGAGCTCGTGCATGAACGAGACCAGCCGCGGCTCGTCGTCGAGCATGAACACGTTGATGGTGGCGCCGCGCCGGGTGCAGCGTTCGACCTCGGCCAGCGTGGCCGCGATCGTTTCCCGGGTCGGCGGCCAGGCGAAGTCGGCGAATCCGTCCGGAGCGAGGTGCGCGGTCGGTTCGCCGTCGGTGATCACCAGGATGACCGGCTCGGCGTCGCGGTGCCTGTCCAAGTGGCGCCGAGCCAGCATCAGCGCGTGTTGCAGGTTGGTGCCCTGCACTCGGTCCCAGTCGTGGTCGACCAGCGCGCGAGGCGTCAGCACGCGCGCGTAGTCGGAGAAGCCAATGATCTCGATCGAATCCTGCGGGTACTTGGTGCTGACCAGCGAGTGCAGGGCGAGCGCAGTTGTCTTCGCCTCGCCCCAGGTGCCACGCAGTTCCATCGAGTACGACATGTCGACGAGCAGCGCCACCGCCGCTGAGCTGCGCCGCTCGGTCTCGTCCACTTCGAAATCGTCGGGCAGCAGCCGGAGCGGGCGCCCGCGTGCCACGGCGTTGCGCACGGTGCGCACGACGTTGATCGGCTGCTCGTCGCCGAAACGCCATTCACGGGTGGCGCCGGTGACCTCACCCGCCGCGCCCGCGTCGCGCACGTCGTGATCGCCGCGGCGTCCCGACTCGAGCGTCGCGAAGACGCGTCGCAGGGCGCTCGCGCCGAGGCGCCGCAGCGCGCGCGGCGTGAGCTGCAGCCCGTCGCCGCCGCGTTCGAGGTAGCCCTGGCGCTGCAGTTCACGCTCGATGCGCCGCAGCTGGTCGAGGTCATCGACGGCCTGCCTGCCGAGGGCGCGCTGTACCAGCTCCTCGTCGATGTCGTCGAGGCTGGCGCCGGGGTAGTCCTGGAGGGTCAGCTCGGCGAGATCGTCCAGTTCGGCGATCTCGGCGAGTGCGGACGTCGCGTCGGCGTAGCCCATGGGGTTATCGCCGTCCATGCGCTCGGCGCCGCCCCATTGCAGGTCGGGACGTGCCGCGCGCAGCCCGGCCTGGAGCCGGGCCATCTGCTCGGCGAGGCCGGCGTTGCTCATTGCCTGGGCCATCAGGCCCCCGAGCTCGGCGCGCTGTTCCGGCGTGAGCGAGTCCATCAGCCGTTGCGCGGCGGCTGCCCGGCGCGCCAGGGAGTCGATCAGCTCGGCTAGGTTCTGCGGGTTCTCCGGGAAGAATTCGCCGTACCGGCTCATGAACTCGTCGAACTGTTCCTGGGTGTGCTCACCCCGGGCGTCGGCGTCGAGCATGTCGTTGAGCGCCTGCATCATCTCGCGGATGCGTTCCATGTCCTGCCGCGTGGCGTTCTGCAGCGCATCTCGCATGCCGGCGAACTGCGCGTCGAGCACCTCGGAGCGCAGCAGGTCCTGGATTTGCTCGTACTTCTCGCGTGCCTCGGGGGAGCGCCACTGGTAGTCGGACAGCTGGCGGACGGCTCGGGCGGTGTCGCGGGGCAGCGCGTCGAGTTCGGCCTCGGCCATGCGTGCGCTGTCGTCAGGGTCGGGGAACAGCGCCCGCCGTTCTGCCTCGAGTGCCTGGTCGAGGAGCTCGCGCACCTGCTGCAGCGTGCCGTCGAGGCGGCCGCTGCGGCGCAGCTCCCGTGCCCGGTCGCGTGCTCGCCGGCGCAGCGCGTCGAGGCCGTTGCGTCCGCTGGGTCCCCGCCGCAGCAGCCGGTTCAACGCCGCCCGCGGAGACATGCCGGCGAGCACGTCCTCGCCGATCTCGTCGATCGCCCGGCGGATGTCGTAAGGAGCCTCCAGCGGATCCGGCCCGCCGTGGTAAGCCCCATAACGGGAGCTAGGCATCACACTCTGCCTCGCAGGGGCACCTCGCGCGCCGACCCAAGGCCGGCACACTCGGCACCCACGCGCCTGGCGGTGCGGGCGAGGCGGCTCTTGGCGCGAGCGCTCATCGCCCCATCACGCTCCATAGACAGTCCTGTTGCCGCTGGACTCCTTGGCCAGGCGCTTGTTCAGGTACAAGCCCTCGAGTGCGAATTCGACGACGGCAGCCGCTACGCCGACAGCCGCCGGACCTTCGCCTACACCGTCCGGCTCGAGCCGGTCGAGGAGCTCGGACAGGCCGGGCACCGACCCGATCTGGCCGAGCAGCCGATCGGCCGACACCGTGTCTCCGGTCTCGACCAGCAAGCCGCTGTCGAACTTCTCCTGCAGCGGCCGCAGGTCCAGCCCGGCGAGGCGCGCGCGCGACGTCTCGGCGATCGCCCGCCGCAACAGGTGCTCGAGCACTTCGAACTCGCGCCCCTCGTCCGCGTCGTCGAACTCCACCTTGCCCAGTGATGCCGGGACGATCGACGGCAGATCGGCCACCCGGGCCACGGCGGCGCTCTCCCCGGTCAGTGCGGCACGGCGCACCGCTGAGGCGGCGATCGTCTCCACCCCCGCGATCGCGAATCGGGCCGACACGCCGGAACGTTGGTCCACCTGCGGCGCGTCGCGCACCGCCCGGGCGAAGCGGCCCACTACGTCGAGCAGATGCGAGGGCACGAGTGGCGCCGCGTGCGGCGAACCGTCCCACAGCACGGCGGCCTCCTGGGCCACCATGGCCAGCTCGTCATCGAGCGAGAGCGGGTAGTGGGTGCGCACTTCGGCGCCGAAGCGATCCTTCAGGGGCGTGATGATGCGCCCGCGGTTCGTGTAGTCCTCCGGGTTGGCGCTCGCCACGAGGAGCAGGTCGAGCGGCAACCGCAGCTGGTAGCCCCGCACCTGGATGTCCCGCTCTTCAAGGACGTTCAGCAGCGACACCTGAATGCGTTCGGCGAGGTCCGGCAGCTCGTTCACCGCGAAGATGCCGCGGTTGGTGCGCGGCACGAGCCCGTAGTGGACGGTCTCCGGATCGCCGAGGGTGCGACCCTCCGCCACCTTGATCGGGTCGATGTCGCCGATGAGGTCGCCGACGGAGGTGTCCGGGGTGGCCAGCTTCTCCCCATACCGCTCAGTACGGTGCTTCCAGTCGACCGGGGTGAGCTCACCCTCGTCGGCGAGCAGCGCGACGCACCGCGAACATACTGGGGCGTACGGGTGGTCGTTGATCTCGCAGCCGGCGATGACAGGGGTCCACTCGTCCAGCAGGCCGACGAGCGTGCGGATCAGGCGGGTCTTGCCCTGGCCGCGTTCACCGAGCAGCACCAGGTCATGCCCGGCGAGCAGTGCGCGTTCGATTTCAGGCGTGACGGTCTCGTCGAACCCGATGATGCCGGGAAGCGACGACTCGCCCGCAGCGAGGCGGGCGATCAGGTTGGTGCGGATCTCAGTCTTGACGCTTCGATGGACGTGCCCGGACGAGCGCAGCTCGCCCAGGGTGGCGATGGAGGGCGCAGTCACCTATTCGACGCTACGTGCCGACCGCCGGACCTGCCAGGCGTTCGCTGTCCGGGAAATCCTGAGAGTGCCCGGAATACGCCGCCGGAAGTGTCGGTGTCGTCCGCTAGGTTGCGGCCATGACTCATGCCGTGTGGGCCGAAGGCTTGGCCAAGTCGTTCGGCGACACGCGAGCCTTGGACGGTCTCGACCTGGCGGTGCCCGAGGGCACCGTGCTCGGCCTGTTGGGCCCGAACGGCGCCGGCAAAACCACCGCGGTGCGCGTGTTCTCCACGCTCTTGCAGCCCGATGCCGGGCGCGCCGAGGTGCTGGGCGTCGACGTCGTGAAGCACGCGCAGCAGGTGCGCCGCAGCATCGGGCTCACCGGGCAGTTCGCGGCGATCGACGACTACCTCACCGGCCGCGAGAACCTGCTGCTGTTCGGCGGGCTGTACCACCTGGGCGCGGCCGCCGCGGCGCGGCGGGCCGACGAGCTGCTCGAACGGTTCGACCTGGTCGAGGCCGCCGGGCGCATCGCCAAGACCTATTCGGGCGGCATGCGCCGCCGCCTCGACATCGCCGCGTCGCTGATCGTGCGCCCACCGGTGATCTTCCTCGACGAGCCCACCACCGGCCTCGACCCGCGGCACCGCAACGAGGTGTGGGAGCAGGTGCGCGGGCTCGCCGCCGACGGCGTCACCGTGCTGCTCACCACGCAGTACCTGGAGGAGGCCGACCAGCTCGCCGACGACCTCGTCGTGATCGACCGCGGCCGCGTCATCGCGGGCGGCACCCCGGCCAGCCTGAAGGCGGAGCTTGGCGGCCAGTCCCTGCACGTGCGGCCGCTGCTGCGCGCCGACGTCGCGCGGGCGCTCGCCCTGGTCGGGGAGCTCGGCAGCACGCCCGTGGCCGACGCGACCGGCGAGATCGTGACGCCCGCGCCCGACCCGTCCCTGCTGCGCCGCGTCGCCGACCGGCTCGAGGCGGCCGACATCCCCGTCGCCGAGATCGGGCTCCGGCTGCCGAGCCTCGACGACGTCTTCCTGGCCCTCACCGGC
>JBPYES010000444.1:0-3322 GCA_051984825.1 Jatrophihabitantaceae bacterium | reverse complement strand
ACGATCACGCTGGTGGCTTTGATCGCGGCGATCGCGATGACGCCCGGCTCGAGCCCCAGCTCGTCTGCGGCTTCGCGGCTGAGCAGCGACACGAGGCGGTGCGGACCCGCCTGGATCTCGACCTGCGCCATCACTTTGTCCCGCACCACGTTCGTGACCAGCCCGGTAAACCGGTTACGGGCTGACGCCCCGACCACGCTGCGCGGCCGAGGGTGATCCGCGGCTGCGGCGAGTTCCTCGGCGAACCGAGCGAGATCGGGTCCGGCGATGACCCGGCGCCGAACCGCATCGGTGCTGGTCGGGACACGGCCGGCGTCGGCCCAGCGGCGCACCGTGTCGTCGCTGACTCCTAGGAGCTCAGCAGCCTCCCGGATACGAAACATCGTCATAGTCCGGACCCTATCCGCAATTGCGGATCGGCACCACCGCTGAGACGGTATCCAAGGCATACTCGGTGCGCTCACACCGAATCTGCGCTTCGACCAATCGGAGGAATCATGCGCTTATCGGCTCGTAATCAGCTCACCGGAACCGTCGGCGGGATCGAGCTCGGTGCGGTCATGACGGTCGTCAAGGTCGTGCTCGACGGCGGCCAGCAGATCATGGCGTCCATCACGAGAGACGCGGCCGACGACCTCGGCCTCACCATCGGCGTCCGGGTTACCGCCATCATCAAGTCCACCGAGGTCATGCTCGGCGTCGACTAGTTACCGGGATCATGTCCAGCGCAGATATCGCTCGCACCCGCGCGTTCTTCAGCCCGCGCGCGGCCGGCTGGGAGGACCGCTTTCCCGGCGACGGCCCCGCCTACGCCCAAGCTGCCTCCGAACTCGCTCCACCCGCAGGCGGCACCGTCCTCGACGCAGGCTGCGGCACCGGACGTGCGCTCCCTGCGCTGCGCGACCACGTCGGCGGCAGCGCCACGGTCATCGCGGTCGACCTCACCGTCGAGATGCTCGCCGAAGCCATCCGCCGCGGCCGCGGCACACTGGCCGCCCTGGTCATCGCGGACGCGACCCGCCTTCCGCTCGCCACAGCCACGGTTGATGCGGTATTCGCCGCGGGATTACTCCCGCACCTGCCCGACCCGGTCGCCGGACTCGCCGAACTCGCCCGCGTCGCCCGTCCCGGGGGGCGGCTCGCGCTGTTCCACCCCGTCGGACGGGCCAGCCAGGCCGAGCGGCGCGGCACTCAACTCCGACCCGACGACATCCGCGCCGAATCCAACATCCGCCCTGCGCTCGCCCGAACCGGCTGGCATTGCGAATCCGTCGACGATGCGGCCGAGCGTTACCTCACCCTCGCCGTCCGGAAAGGGGGCTAGTTCACCGGACTTTCGTCGCCGCGCTGGTTCGCGCCTCGGGCCCAGGCATCGTTTCGAAGCGCACCTGCATGGTGTCGGAGAGCGCCCCGGATACACCTGCGTCGGCGACCGCCGCGAGGAACACGTCTGCGGGAACCTTCCACAGTTCTGCTGGCTCGATCGCCGTCACAGTCGCGGTCCTCGGTACGCCGTGGATCAAGCCGATCTCGCCGAAATAGTCGGGTGCGATCATCCGGCGCAGCACGGCCGGCTGTTCTTCCTGCAAGGCAGTCGCCTCGACGGCGCCAGCGACAAGGACGTACAGCGCGTCGGCGTCGTCTCCTTCGCGGACGATGACGGTGTCCGGCCCGGCCGAGACGTCGACGATTCCGTCCGCGATCTCGTACAGGGTCCCGCGGCTCGCGGCGTGCAGGAGGTGGAGGCCACGCAACGTCGCGAGGCGTGGCTCGAGTGCTGCGACCAGGTCTTCTTGCCGGTCGTCGAAGCGGTGCAGCGCGGGGAACAGCAGCAGCTGTATGGCGATCGGCACGAAGGCTGCCACGACGAGCGTGGCCTGATACCCAGCCGCGGCCAGCAGCGCGGGCGCAGCAACCGCGCCGAGACAGGTCCCCGCAAGGACCAGGGACTGCGTCGTCCCGAACACGCGACCGGCCACCGAGGACGGCACGGCGCGTTGCAGCCCGCTGATCAGCATCGAGGTGACCAGGACGCTGCCGATCCCGCGCAGGATCTGCACGGGGATGCTGGCAGCGACGGGTGGGTCGAACGCGAACACGATCAGCGGCAGCGCATAGAGCAGCAGGCCGATCGAGGCCACGGGCGCGATGCGCCACCCTTTGGTGCGCCCGAGCAGCACGACGGCGAGCAACCCGCCGACGCTGGCCGCTGAAAGCAGCCAGCCGTAACCGCTCGTCCCCGCGTGGAGGTCGCGGCTCGCAATCACGGTCAACAGGACGACGTCGAATCCGTAGACGCATGCAACGACGGCTCGACTGGCCAGCAACGGCCAAACCAGCCCGGCGATGCCGGGGGTCACGGCGGTCGGTTGTGGAGATTCCGCCCGCGCCGGCCTACGCGCCCTGCCCACCCGCCGCACGCTCGCGAGCAGCGCTGCGCTGGCGGCGAAGCTCACGGCGTTGACGACGAAGAGCGTCGGCGTGGTGAAGCGAACGAGCAGCGCGGACCCGGCTGCCGAGCCGGCGGCCGTCGCGACTGCTTCGGCACCCCCGGCGAGCACACTCGCCCGGACGAGCTCCGACTCGACCACCACATCAGCCGCCATTGACAGGACACCTGACGATTGAATGCGTGCCAGCGTGGAGCTCACGGCGGCAACCAGCGTGATGACCCACAGCGGTGCGGCTCCCGCCGCGAGCACGGCGAGAATCACCATGACCAATGCACACAGCAGATCCGCGGCCACCGCCAGGCCGCGGCGCGGCAGCCGGTCCACGAGCCGGCCGGTGGCCCAGCTCAGCGCGAGCGCAGGTATGTACCTGCCGACGGTCACTACCGCGACCCACCCCGCGGAATGGGTTCGCTCATAGGCGTACACCGCGATGCCGACGTTGTATGCCCACGTACCGAATGCGGATACTGCAATGGCCCCAATGACCTGACGTGCCTGGCCGAGCCCGGTACGGGCTGGCCCCTCCCCATCAGCCACACCTGGATACTAAACGTACCTGCGTCGGTGGAACGTCATCTCTTGCGAAGGTCGACGACTAAACCAGCAAGTTCGACCGCCTTTGACGCTCGTGGGCACTGCTCGTCAGGCCGGACTGACTTATCCTTCAAGTGTTCCGAAAACAGAGCCATCCGTGGCGTGCTTCGGTCACGCCGACTCCGGAACCGGCAAGGCGGCGGCTCCCGCGTTTCAGCAGACCACGCTGAGGGGGTTCCTCGTAAGCAATTGCCCGTCGCCGCCAAAGTCGTACGTATTGATTTGGCCGCTGTACCCGCAGTACATGCTGTCGATGGTGAAGGTGAAGGTGAAGC
>JBPYES010000443.1:0-5638 GCA_051984825.1 Jatrophihabitantaceae bacterium | reverse complement strand
CCGCGCGCTCACTCGACGAGTTGCCGCGTAGCGCCCGCGACTATGTCGACGCTCTGGAGAAGATGATCAATGCGCCGATCTCCGCAATCGGGGTCGGCCCGGCCCGCGACGCGACGATCCAGATCCGGGACCTGCTGCGATGACCCGCCTCGTGCCACTCGTACTGGCAGCCGCGTTGCTGACGGCGTGCACCAGTGGGCGCAAGTCGTCAGGTCCGCCGCCGACGTCGCCCGGCACCGCGAGCGCCGACACCAGCAGCAGTAGTAGTAGCAGCGGTAGCGGCACTGCACGACCGTCCACAGTGGACGATTGGCCGACCTATCACGGCAACTTCGCTCGTACCGGCAAGGCCTCGTCGTTTCCGGCGCCGGGCGCGCTGCGAGTGGTGGCCACGGTCAAGCTCGATGCCGCCGTCTACGCGTCGCCGATCGTGGCGCAGGGGACCACGGTCGTCGCGACAGAGAACGACAGCGTTTACGCGCTGGACGCCAAAGGCCGGCAGGTGTGGCGGCGCAGCCTGGGCGAGCCGGCCCGCCGGTCAGACCTGCCGTGCGGCAACATCGACCCGTCCGGGATCACCGGCACGCCCGTCTACGCGAACGGCGTGGTGTACGTCGCGGCCGAGTATCGGGCGCCGGTGCGCCACGAACTTGTCGCGCTCTCCATACGCGACGGTGCGGTCCGCTGGCGGGTCAACGTCGACCTACCCGGCGCCGATCCGGTCGCGATGCAGGAACGCGGGGCCCTGGCGATAGCCGGTGGGCGGGTGTGGGTGCCGTTCGGCGGACGCGCCGGCGACTGCGGCAACTACAAGGGTCGCGTCGTCGGGGTCCCGCTGAATGGCAGGGGCGCCCCGATCGCCTACACCGTGCCGACGCCGCGCGAGGGCGGTATCTGGGCCCCGCCCGGAGCGTCCGTCGACGCCGGAGGGCGCCTGCTCGTCGCGGTCGGCAACGGCGAGCACGGTCGCGGCGACCCCTACGACTACAGCGACTCGGTGCTGCAGGTGGGCGTCGACGCCAAGCTGATCGACTCGTTCTCTCCGACTACGTGGGGCTCGGATAACGAGGACGACCTGGATCTCGGATCCCAGGGCCCCACTCTCATCGGGACGAAGTGGGTGTTCATCACCGGCAAGTCCGGCACCGGATACGTGCTGCGGCAAGGCCACCTGGGCGGCATCGGCGGGCAGGTGTGGCAAGGTGCGCTGTGCCGCTCGTTCGGCGGCACCGCGGTGGACGGCGACGTCGCGTATGTGCCGTGTGACGACGGGATCCGGGCCGTCCGCGTGGACGCCGCTGGTAACGCGCACGTGCTCTGGCATGCGTCGCCCTCGATCGCCGGATCACCGGTGCTGGGTGGGGGTCGCGTGTGGGCGCTCGAGCAGGACGCCGGCGTGCTGCATTCCCTCGACCCGGCGACCGGTCATTCGACGGCGCGCGTCGAGGTCGGCGTCATCAGCCGGTTCGCGACGCCGGCACTGTCCGGCAACCACGTGCTGGTCCCGACGCTCGCCGGCCTGACGATCGTCGGAGTCTGAGCCGCCGTGCGGGTCCTCGTCATCGGTTCGGGTGGGCGCGAGCACGCGCTGTGCCTGGCGCTGGCCGCCGACCCCGCTGTCACGTCGCTGGTGTGCGCGCCGGGCAACGCGGGGACGGCCGCCGTCGCCGAGCAGCGGGGCGTCGACCCCGTCGACGGCGCGGCGGTCACCGCGCTGGCCACCGAACTTGGCGCTGAACTGGTCGTGATCGGCCCCGAGGCGCCGTTGGTGGCAGGCGTCGCCGACGCGGTGCGCGCCGCCGGCATCGACTGCTTCGGACCTTCCGCCGCGGCCGCCCGCCTCGAGGGCAGCAAGGCGTTCGCCAAGGACGTCATGGCCGCGGCCGGCATTCCCACAGCCGCGGCCCGGGTGTGCACGACCGCTGCGGAGGTCGCGAAGGCTCTCGACGAGTTCGGGCCTCCCTACGTGGTGAAAGACGACGGGCTTGCGGCGGGCAAGGGTGTCGTCGTCACGTCGTCGCGGGACGAGGCGCTCGAGCACGCGGGGCGTTGCGAGCGCGTCGTGGTCGAGGAGTTCCTGGACGGCCCGGAGCTGTCGCTGTTCAGCGTGACCGACGGGACTCGCGTCGTCCCGCTTCTACCCGCTCAGGACTTCAAGCGCATCGGCGACGGCGACACCGGGCCGAACACGGGCGGGATGGGTGCCTACGCGCCCGTGCCGTGGCTGCCGGACGGGACGGTCACGCGGGTTGTCGAGACGATCGCGCAGCCCGCAGTGGACGAGATGCGCCGCCGCGGCACGCCGTTCGCGGGCGTGCTCTACGCCGGCCTGGCGCTTACGAGGACGGGTCCCAAGGTGGTCGAGTTCAACGCCCGGTTCGGCGACCCGGAGACGCAGGCGCTGCTCGCGCTGCTGGAGTCACCGCTGAGCAGCCTGCTGCGGTGGGCAACGCGCGGCGGCGTCCCACCGACGCTGCAGTGGCGCGACGGCGCCGCCGTGACCGTGGTGATCGCCGCCGCGGGTTATCCGGGCACGCCGCGCACCGGCGATCCGATCACGGGCACCGAGCAGCAGGGTGTCGTCCACGCCGGCACGCGCGGCCGCGACGACGGCGTCATCGTCTCGTCCGGCGGGCGGGTCGTGGCAGCGACCGCTACCGGGGCCACGCTCGCCGAGGCGCGCGACCGCGCGTACGCATTGGCTGCAACGGTGCACCTGCCGGGCGGGCAATTACGCAGCGATATCGCGCTACGGGCCGTCCAAGACGCACGATAGACGGGTGGTCACGTTCGTCGAGCTACCGCCGGATGGCGGCGGGGCCGACGACGAACAACTGCGCGGCAAGGACAAACCCACCCCTGCGTGGCTGATTCGCGCGTGCTACCTAGCCGTGGTGGCCATGATCGTCGGCGGCGTCCTCACCGGTGACGGCACGGGCTTCGTCCCCGCGGCGGTCAGGCCGATTGCGGCAGCACCGACACCGGCACCCGCCGCCGGGTACGTGTACGCCGACCGTGGTCATTGCCCGCGCACGGTCAGCTGCGAGGTGATCCCGCAGTCTCGGATCGATATGTGGTGGAGCTACGACGCGCTCTTCCCCGACACCCAGAGGGTCGCCAGCAGCGTCTGGTATGCGCCGGCTACCGGCATCGTGTACTACCAGGAGCTGGATGCGATCGGCGCGCACGCTGAGACGATCGTCCTTGTCCAGCAGCGGATCAGCGGGCCGGACGTGTCGTTCGGTCCGACGATCGACCGTTCGCCCACTCCGCGGCATGGCGCGCTCGTGACTGCGCGGCGAGGGCCGTGGCTCGTCACTGCCTCGCTGTTCACGCCACGCGGTGTCCCGCCGGTCATGGCCGCAGTGCACTGGGTGGCGACCTCGCCTCTGCCGGGCTGACACGTAGCGTGCGTCCATGGGGAAGACGCAGTACTACACGGCCACGACGCTCGACGGCTACATCGCGGACGAGAACAACTCGCTGGACTGGCTGTTCCAGGTCGACCGGGAAACCGGCGAGTCGAGTCACTACGACAGGTTCTACGCCGGCGTCGGCGCCATGGCTCTCGGTGCCACCACGTACCAGTGGGTGCTCGACCACGAGCAGCTACTGGACGATCCGGCCAAGTGGCACACGTGGTACGGCGGCATGTCGACCTGGGTGTTCACGCACCGGCCGCTGCCGGCGGTGCCGGGAGCCGACATCCGGTTCGTGCAAGGTGATGTCGCCCCGGTGCATGCGGCGATGCGCGCCGCGTCCGGCGACCGCAACATCTGGCTGGTCGGCGGAGGCGACCTCGCAGGCCAATTCGCCGACCAAGGGCTGCTCGACGAGATCATTGTCAGCGTCGCGCCCGTGACCCTCGGCGGCGGTGCGCCGCTGCTGCCACGGCGCATGATCGGCCGCATGACGCTCGTCGGCGTCGAGCGCGACCGCCAGTTCGCCAACCTCACGTATAGCGTGGGTACGTGATCCCGGACGTCCTCGCGACGCGGTATGCCTCGCCGGCCATAGCGGATATATGGTCGCCGGAGCGCAAGATCGTCCTGGAACGCCGGCTCTGGATCGCCGTGCTGCGCGCCCAGCGCGATCTCGGCGTGGACGTCCCGGACGGTGCCGTCGAGGCCTACGAGCGGGTGGTGGACCAGGTCGACCTCGACTCGATCGCGGCGCGCGAGCGAGTGACGCGGCACGACGTGAAGGCGCGTATCGAGGAATTCGCCACGCTGGCCGGCCATGAGGACATCCACAAGGGCATGACCAGCCGCGACCTCACCGAGAACGTCGAGCAGTTGCAGGTGCGTTCGTCACTGCTGCTGGTCCGGACGAAGGTGCTTGCCGTACTGGGACGGCTGGCCCGGCGCGCCGCCGAATACGACTCGCTCGTCATGACCGGCCGCACCCACAACGTGCCGGCGCAGGCCACCACGCTGGGCAAGCGGTTCGCGTCTGCGGCGGACGAGCTGCTCGTCGCGCTGTCCCGGCTGGACGAGCTGATCGAGCGTTACCCGCTGCGTGGCATCAAGGGGCCGGTCGGCACAGCGCAGGACATGCTAGAGCTGCTGGGGTCGGCGGAGCGGCTCGGCGAGCTGGAGCGCAGGGTGGCTTTCCACCTGGGGTTCTCGCGGGGGCTGACGAGCGTCGGCCAGGTCTACCCGCGCTCGCTCGACTTCGACGTGCTGTCCTCGCTGGTGCAGGTCGCTGCCGCGCCGTCGTCGCTGGCGAAGACCGTTCGGCTGATGGCCGGCCACGAGCTCGTGACTGAAGGTTTCCGCCCCGGGCAAGTGGGCTCGTCCGCAATGCCGCACAAGATGAACACCCGGTCGGCCGAACGCATCAACGGGTTCACGGTGCTGCTGCGCGGGTTCGCGTCCATGGCTGCCGAGCTCGCCGGCGACCAGTGGAACGAGGGCGACGTGTCCTGCTCGGTGGTACGCCGGGTCGCGCTGCCCGATGCCTTCTTCGCGATGGACGGTCTGCTCGAGACGACGCTGACCGTGCTGGACGACTTCGGCGCCTACCCAGCGGTGATCGCCCACGAGCTGGACCGGTACCTGCCCTTCCTGGCCACGACGCGCGTGCTGATCGCAGCCGTGCGCGCCGGCGTCGGGCGCGAGACCGCACATGAGGTGATCCGCGAACACGCGGTGGCCGTTGCCCTGCAGATGCGGGACAAGGGCGCAGAGGAAAACGACTTGCTCGCCCGGCTGGCCGCTGACTCGCGACTCAGGGGCGTGGACCTTTCCGGTGTGCTCGCCGAGCCGCTGTCGTTCACTGGCGCCGCGCGGGCTCAGGTCGCAGCCGTCGTCGCGGCCGTGGACGCCATGATGACCCCGGAGGCGGCGCACTACCAGCCCGAACCGATCCTCTGAGCGTGATGATCTCGGGCCCGGGCTAGGCTATGCGCCGTGGCCCGCGTCGTGGTGGACGTCGTTCTCAAGCCTGAGATCCTGGACCCGCAGGGCCAAGCGATCCTTGGTGCGCTCGGCCGGCTCGGCATCGCGGGTGTGAACGCGGTCCGGCAGGGCAAGCACTTCGAACTGGACGTCGACGACAGTGTCGATGACGAGACGCTCACCAAGCTCGCCGACACATTGCTCGCGAACCCGGTGATCGAGGACTTCACCATTCGCCG
>JBPYES010000442.1:0-4105 GCA_051984825.1 Jatrophihabitantaceae bacterium | reverse complement strand
GTGGCCCGGTGATCTGCCAGTTCGGCGGCGGCAAGGTAGGCCTGCACGTCCGCACCGCGAAAGGCGTAGATCGCTTGCTTGGGATCACCGACAAGCACCATCGTTGCGGCCCCATGGAATGCCATGCGCAAGACGTCCCACTGCACCGGATCGGTGTCCTGGAACTCGTCGACCAGGACGACGTTGTAGCGGCCGCGTAGTCGGGTCACAGCGTCCGGACCGGTCTGCGGGTCGGCCAGTGTCTGCTGGAGACGGGTTAGCAGATCGTCGAAGCCGAGCACGCGGCGCGCGCGCTTGCGGCGGTCGACTTCGGCCCGGACGGCGCGGGCGAAACGTACCCGCAATCCAGCCAGGCTGTCGTCGTCTACGTCCGGCACCAGAATGGCTTGCCCGTCCTCCACGACGGTTCGGGCCAGCTCCTGCGCGGTCTTCAGGTTCATCGGCGGAGCGAGCACGTCGCCGTGTCCCCACTTGCGCAGGTACAGGTCCTGCACGACCTCGGTGACGAGATCATCAAGGTTCTCCACCAGCACGGAATGGGCGTCGACGTCGCCCGCCGTGCCCAGCCCGATGAGCATCTGCTGGCAGAATTGGTGTGTCGTTACGACCGTCGCGGCATCGAAGGACGCGAGCGCCACGACCATCCGCTGCCGCCTGCTGTCCACCTCCGTATCGCTGCCTGTTGCGAGGTGGCGCAGCAGTTGGTCGTCGCCTGCTCGCGCGGCCGGTAGATCGCGCAGCCCGTCGCGAGCGGTGACGAGCCGTTCCCGCACGCGGTCGCGCAGCTCCTGGGTGGCGGCCCGCCCGAACGTCACGACGAGCATCTCGTCGAGCGGTACCACCCCCTCGGCCACGTAGCGGGTCACCAGACCGGCAATCGTGAAGGTCTTGCCGGTTCCCGCGCTCGCCTCGAGGACCGTCGTCCCGCGCGGCAGCTCGCCGAGGAGGTCGAAATCGGCGTGAGTCATGGCCACACCTCGGTCTCGGCCATGAGTAGCGGTTGCCATACGAGCCGCGCGAGCGCGCCGAACCTCGTGGGTTCGTCCGGGAAGCATTCGTCGAGGAGCGGCGGCGCTGCGTCGAGTCGGGCGAGCGGCGCGTTCGCTCCGAAGACGAGGACGTGCTCGGGCTCGTCGCGCTCCGGCCGGAACCGGTCGGCCTCCCATCGCTTGCAGGCGGCCGGGATCGCGTCGTCGATCGGCGCACCGCGTGAGCGCCGAGCGGCGTACTCGGCCGAGGTTTCGAGGAACAGCGGCAGCGGTTCGCGCAAGCCGGTATCGCGAATGTGAACGAGCAGCTCGAGCACTCGCCGGGCAATATCCGGCTGGACGCCATGGAGGATCGAGCGGCGCGCGTCGTCGCCGCGCCGGCCGATCGTGACGGTTCGGTAATCGGCGTCGTGGCTTGCGGCGACGACGGCCAGGTAGCGCAGCCAGGCTGTAAGCCGATGCTTGGCTGCGAGCGTCGAATACGTGACCGTCAGGATCGTCGAGTCGCGGACTCCACCGACCGTTCCGGATAAAGCGCGTCCGTCACTCAACGGCACGGCGAGGTCGATCGATTCTGGTGGGGCCGTCCGTTCGAGTTCGGACGCGTGCAACAGCGCGTCGACGCGGTGCCCGATCGTGCGCATGGCCTGCGTCCCCAGCGGGCCGGGCGGCAGTTCACCGCGGAGGCGCTCCAGACGGGCGGCGGTCTCTCGCGGTGTGCCGGCCAGGCACTGCTGTAATACGCGGTCGCCGACCGCCCACCCTTGCAGGCCGTCGAGTTCCACGGTGAGGGCGTCTGCCGGATCCTCTTCTTCGGCAGCGGTGCTGATGTCGAGACGCTGACGGAGAAAGCCACGTACCGGGTGCTGAAAGAACCGGACGAGGTCGGCGAGGTCGACGGTTTCGCGAGTCGGCGGGTTCGGCAGTCGATCCCCGACGAGCGGGGGCGGCTGTGTCCTCGGTTGTGCAGCTGCGCGAGCTCCGGCAAGAGCGGACGGGTCGAACGAGAACGGCCGGGGTGTTCCTAGCTCGCCCGGCAGGAAATTACGGGGATCGAATGGTTGCAGCGGGTGCTTGATGACCACATGTTCGCGACCGGGCCGGCCGTCCGGCGTCACCGCTGTGGCATCGACGGCGTCGAGGAGTTCGCTGAGCGGAACGCACGGCGGCACGTCTGCACCCGTCCTCGGGTCGGTGCCGGTGTACGCGATGATCAGGTGCTCTTGCGCTGAGCAGATCGCATCGAGGAACAACTGGCGATCTTCGCTGCGGACATCTCGTTCGCCGGTTCGGGGCTCTCGGGCAAGCACGTCGTCGCCGTCGGCAATGCTCTGCCGCGGAAAAGGTCCGTCGTCCATACCGAGCAAGCAGACGACCCGATGCGGCACCGATCGCATAGGTACGAGCGTGCAGACCGTGAGGGTGCCGGTGCGGAAGCTGGCGCGCGTCGGCCGGCCGGCGAGCCGGTCGCGCAGCAGTTCGGTGATATCCGCGAGGCTGAGCTCGACATCGGCGTCGGCAGCGTCCATAGCAACCTCACCGAGCTCACGTTGCAGATGCATGCCCTGCCACGGTTGGTCTTCCTCGCCCAGTCCGCGCACCACCTCGTCGAGCAGCCTGGCCCACTGTGACGCCGTACGCCGCTCGCCGAACGCGCGTACGGCTGTGTCGACGCGGTCGATGAGCTCCGCGAAGCGTCCCGCGAGGTCGATGTCGCCGCTGTCGACGTCGTCCAGCGGCAGCGTGTCACCGACCCAGGCGACGCCTTCTTCCATCGCGACGCCAAGTAGCAGCCGGTCGAGCGCCGACCGCCAGGTGCCCTGAGCGATGTTGCTCAGCTGGTACACCCGACGATGCTCTGCGTCGAGCCCCCAACGCGCGCCCGAGGCGACCGTCCAGTCACGCAATCGCTCGATGTCGTCGGCATCGAAACCGAATCGCCTGCGGACCGGCGCTGCGCCGACCAGGTCGAGGATCTGTGTTGCGGTGACCCGGCTTGCAGCAAGTTCCAGAAATTGCGACAACAGATTCAGCAGGGGGTTCGTCTGCCGCAGAGACCGGTCCGCCAGCTTTACCCTGAGACCTGCCGCGGGGTGGCCGTTCGGCTCATCGGCCATGCCGAATGATGCCGCGACCAGCGGCGCGAACGCCTCGACGTCCGGACACATGATCAGGATGTCGCGCGGCTCGAGCGTGGGATCGGCACTGAGCAGGCCGAGGATGACCTCGCGGACGACTTCCACCTGGCGCGCTGATCCGTGCGCGGCGTGCACTTGCAGGCTCCGGTCCTGCTCGGCGAGCGGGATGCGCTCAGCCGCGACACGATCATCGGCCAGTTCGCCCTGTAGCCGCCCGAGCAACGTGCCAGGCCGGTCCCCGATCGGATGGTGCGCGTCGCTCGACGCGACGCCGTGGAGTAGCTGCTGCAGTTCCCTGACGTCGCGCGACATGCTTGCCAGCAGCGGGTTTGCCACGGCAGGCCGCTGATCGCGTCGACGACCCGGCCGCTCGTTCGCCTCTTGCACAGCCGCCCACAGCGCCGGCGAGGGATGATGCAGCCACAGATGGACATCGCGCCGTTGCGCCAATGCTTTGAGGATCTGCACTCGCGCGGGCGCGATCCGCGTGGCTCCGAAGATCGAGAACGACGGCCCGGCCGCGACGTTTGCACACGTCTGCTCCAGCAGCTCGGCCGGCGACGGACGGCCGATCTCGGCCCGCAACCGGCGCCACAATTCGGCCTGCCAGCTCAGATCGGCCGGCAGTGCAGTGCCATCGCCCTGCTCGTCTCGATTGCCGTACCAGGCCGCGATCATCTCGGGTCGGGCCAGACCGTAGCGATCGAACAGGCCGGCGAGCTTGCCCGCCACGGCGAAACGGCGTCCCTTGTCCCCGCTACCGTCCAGGCCGATGTGGCGCGCCAGCACGCGGCACCACGGCTCGCTCGCTGCACATTCGTCGATCACGTGCAGCAGTGGCCACACCGATCGTTCCGGCGACCATTCCTCGACGGCAGCCGCGTAGTCCGCATCGGCCTCGGCGCTGATCTCCTCGAGGAAGCGCGTGTATGAGGGGAACAGGACGTTCGCGCAGACCCCGTCGTCGTGCTTGGCACC
>JBPYES010000441.1:0-6646 GCA_051984825.1 Jatrophihabitantaceae bacterium | reverse complement strand
TGTGTCTTGGCGACGTAGTAGTCCTTCTCGTCGTCGCCGAGGCGCATCGGGTGCGGCGGCGCTTCCATGCCGGGCAGCAGCGGCGCCATCAGCTGCTCCTTGGTGTAGATGAGTTCCTGGCGGTTGTCGAGAGCCAGCTCGTACTCGTTCGACATGGTCAGCGATCGGGTCGGGCACGCCTCGATGCACAGCCCGCAGAAGATACAGCGCAGGTAGTTGATCTGGTACACCTTGCCGTAGCGCTCGCCGGGCGAGTACCGCTCGGTCTCGGTGTTGTCAGCGCCCTCGACGTAGATCGCGTCCGCGGGGCAGGCCCAGGCGCACAGCTCGCAGCCGACGCACTTCTCCAGCCCGTCCGGGTGGCGGTTGAGCACGTGCCGTCCGTGGTAGCGCGGCGCGGTCGGGTAGAAATCGAACGGATATTGCTGGGTGTAGACCTTCTTGAACATCGTCGAGAAGGTCAGCCCGAAACCCTTGGCGAACCCGACAGCGGTGCCGGACGGATCGGCCGTCGGCGCGTGCCGTACCGGCTCGTGGCCGGGCGGCGTGACGGGAGTTCGGTTGGTGCGCGGGACGGGCCGCTCAGGCATCGGGGTCACTCCCCTTCTGGTCTAGTACGGCCGCGGGTGCCGACGCCCGTACGAGCTTCGGTGCCCGCGGTACTCGCAGGTCCATCGGCGGCACGGGGAACGCGGGTCCGAGTCGTGCCTCGGCTTCCTCCTCAGCGGCCTGTGCCGCCCGGCGCCTCGCCGTCGCGCCCTCCATCGCGGTGAGGATTACCAGGATGAGCAGCAGTACCGGTATGAGGACGATCGCCGCCGCCTTCCAGGTCGGCCAGCCGCGGTCGCGCAGTACGTGCATGGATGACACGGCGAGGATCCAGACAAGGTTGATCGGGATGAGCGTCTTCCAGCCGAACTGCATGAACTGGTCGTAGCGCATACGGGGCAGGGTGCCGCGCAGCCAGACGAAGACGAATATCAGTAGCACGATCTTGATGACGAACCAGAGCACCGGCCACCAGCCGGAGTTGGCGCCCTCCCACAGCGAGATCGGCCACGGCGCTCGCCAGCCGCCGAGGAACAGCGTGGTGGCCAGCGCGGACACGGTGACCATGTTGATGTACTCGGCGAGGAAGAACATCGCGAACTTGAACGACGAGTACTCGGTGTGGAAGCCGCCCACGAGCTCCGACTCCGCCTCGGGCAGGTCGAACGGGGCGCGGTTCGTTTCGCCCACCACCGCTATGGCGTAGACGAGGAACGACACGATCAGCGGCAGGCAGTACCAGACATGCCGCTGCTCGTTGACGATCTGCGATGTCGACATCGACCCGGCGAATAGGAAGACAGCGACGAACGACAGGCCCATCGCGACTTCGTAAGAGATCATCTGTGCGGCGCTGCGCAGCCCGCCGAGCAGCGGGTACGTCGAGCCGGACGCCCACCCGGACAGCACCACGCCGTACACGCCGAGCGACGAGCACGCGAAGATCACCAGTACGCCCACGGGCAGATCGGTCAGCTGCAGCATGGTCTGGTGGCCGAACATCGACACCTGCGGGCCGAACGGCACCACGGAGAACGCCAGAAATGCCGGCACCGCCGAGAGAATCGGCGCGAGGAAGTACACCGGCTTGTCGGCCAGCAGCGGGATGACCTCTTCCTTGAAGGCCAGCTTCACGCCATCGGCAAGCGACTGGAGCGTGCCCCACGGGCCGGTGCGGTTCGGGCCGATGCGGTTCTGCATGCGTCCGACCACCTTGCGCTCGAACACGATCGAGAACAGCACCATGACGACCAGGAATGCGAACACCATGATGACCTTGATGATCACCAGCCAGACCGGCTCACCCCCGAAGCCCGGGACGTCCGGCGCTGCCGCGAGACTCATGATCGAGCACCTCCTGGCGCGATCGTCACGATGTCGCCTGCCACGGCGCCGAGCGTGGCCCGCACCGCGCAGCCGCGCGCGTTCGTGGGAAGCCACACAACACCGTCGGGTATGTCGGCCACCACGACCGGGACGGTGATCGCTCCGCGTGTAGTCGACACGGTGACCCGCTCGCCGACCTCCGACGCCGTCGCCGGCGACACCAGCGCGCGAGCCGGCTTCGCAGTGGCTGCGAGGTACTCGTCACCGTCGGACATCCGTCCCGCGTCGAGCAGCTCGTGCCACGTTGCGAGAACAGCCTGCCCCCGCCCGGGAGTCGCGGGCTTCGCCGGAGCGACTTGCGGGGCCGCTGCCCGACTCGACCCGGCACCCAGTCGCAGCAGCTCCGCGCGTGCCGCCTCGACAGTGGGCAGCCCCAGGTCGACGTCAAGTTCGTCAGCCAGGGTGTGGAGTACCCGCGCATCGGAGATCGCCCCGGTGCCGTGCAGGGTGAGGTCGAAGGGGCGGCGCCGGCCCTCCCACGTGACGTAGCGACCGGACTTCTCGGCAGGCGGTGCCACCGGCAGCACGACGTCGGCGCGCTGCGCGACCGTGCTGTGGCGCATCTCGAGGCTCACGATGAATCCGGCACGGTCCAGCGCTTGGCTGGCCAGCACCGGGTCGGCGAAGTCGTCCGGATCGACGCCGCCGATGACGAGGGCGGCCAGCGCGCCGCCGCGGGCAGCTGCCAGAATGCCGTCCGCGTCGCGTCCCGGCGTCGCGGGGAGCGACACGTCCCAGGCCTGCTCGACCTCGGCACGCACACCGTGGTCGGCGACCGGACGGCCGCCGGGCAGCAGCGTCGGCAGCGCGCCGGCGTCGATAGCGCCGAGCTCGCCGGCCCGCCGTGGGATCCAGGCCAGGCGGGCGCCGGTCCGCGTCGCCAGCGAGGCGGCCGCCGACAGGGCACCCGGCGCGGACGCCAGCCGCTCGCCCACCAGGATGACCGCACCATCGGCGCTCAGCGCCTCGACGATGTCGCCGGCCAACGCGTTCAAGGCGTCCGCCTCGCTGCCCGGCACCGCCGGCAGCAGCGTCCCGTCCAGCTTCGCGAGGCCGTTCGACGCCACGGCGGCCACCGACCAGACCCGCATACCCCGGCGTACGGCCTTGAGCAGCCGCAGGAAGACGATCGGCGACTCCTCCTCCGGCTCGAAGCCGGCGAGCAGCACCGCCGGCGCGGCTTCGAGCGAGCGGTAAGAGACGTGCTCCGGTGTTACGCCGGCGACGTGCGAGCCGAGGAACGCCAGCTCCTCGTCGGAATGCGGCCGCACGCGGTAGTCGATGTCGTTCGTCGCCAGTGCCACCCGGGCGAACTTGGCGTATGCGTATGCGTCCTCCTCGGTGAGCCGCCCGCCGGGCAGCACACCGACGCCGCCCCGATCTACCGCCTCACGCAGCCCGGCAGCCGCGCGCTCCAGCGCGTCCGGCCACGACGCCTCGACCAGGATGCCCGACTCGTCGCGGACCATTGGCGTGAGCAGCCGGTCGGGCTGCGTCGCGTAGTGGAACGCCCACCGACCCTTGTCGCAGTTCCACTCCTCGTTGACCTCAGGGTCGTCGCCGGCCAGCCGTCGGGTGATGCGGCTGCGCCGCCAGTCGCTGCGCTGATCGCATCCCGACGCGCAGTGCTCACACACCGACGGCGTCGACTGAAGATCGAAGGGGCGCGCCCGGAACCGGTACGACGCACCCGTCAGCGCGCCGACGGGGCAGATCTGCACGGTGTTGCCGGAGAAATATGACTCGAACGGCTGCTCGGCCGACGTCCCGATCTCCTGCTGCCAGCCGCGCTCGAGCAGATCGATGAATGGGTCGCCGGCGATCTGCTCGGAGAAGCGCGTGCACCGCTGGCACGAGACACAGCGCTCGCGGTCGAGCAGCACGTTCGGGCTGATCGCGATCGGCTTCGCCCACGTGCGCTTGACGTCGACGAAGCGCGAGTCACCACGGCCGTTGCTCATCGCCTGGTTCTGCAGCGGGCACTCGCCGCCCTTGTCGCAGATGGGGCAGTCGAGCGGGTGGTTGATAAGCAGCATCTCCATGACGCCCTGCTGCGCCTTGTCCGCGACGGGCGACGTGAGCTGCGTCTTGACGACCATGCCGGGCATCACTGTCGTCGTGCACGATGCTGCGGGCTTCGGCATGCCGCGGCCGTTGCCCATGTCGGTGACCTCGACCAGGCACTGCCGGCACGCACCAGCCGGCTCGAGCAGCGGGTGATCGCAGAAGCGCGGAATCTGAATGCCGATGCGCTCGGCCGCCCGGATGATCAACGTACCCTTGGGTACGGAGATTTCGAACCCGTCGATGGTGAGGGTGACCAGGTCCTCCTTGGACGGTGCCTGCGTCATGCCGTTGCTCCTACCGGCTCGCGGATCATCGCCTCGTACTCGTCCCGGAAGTACTGGATCGACGACGCGATCGGGCTCACCGCACCGTCGCCGAGCGCGCAGAACGCCCGGCCGAGGATGTTGTCGCCGAGGTCGAGCAGCGTCTCGATGTCGTCGGGACGGCCCCGCCCGTGCACGATCCGCTCCAGAATCTGGGAAGCCCAGTACGTGCCTTCGCGGCACGGTGTGCACTTGCCACACGACTCGTGCTCGTAGAACTTCGTCCACTTCCAGACCGCGTGCACCACGCTGTCGTCCTCGTCGAAGACCATGACCGCCGAGGTGCCGTTGATCGACCCCTCCTTCACCACCGAGTCGAAGTCGAGCGGCACGTCCAGGTGCTGCCGGGTGAACAGCGGCGTGGACGCACCACCCGGCGTCCAGAACTTGAGTTCCTTGTCGCGGCTCATGCCACCGGCGAGATCGAGCAGTTCGCGAAGCGTCGTGCCCATCGGCGCCTCGTACTGCCCTGGCTGCTTGATCCGCCCGGACAGCTGGTAGACGTTCGGGCCGGGCGAGCCCTCGGGGCCCATGGAGCGGAACCAGTCCGCGCCGCCCAGGATGATATACGGGACGCTGGCGAGCGATCCGACGTTGTTCACCACGGTGGGCGCGTCGTAGAGGCCGTTCGTCGCAGGGAACGGCGGCTTGAGCCGCGGCTGGCCGCGCTTGCCTTCCAGCGAGTCGAGGAGCGCCGTCTCCTCGCCACAGATGTACGCGCCGGCGCCGTTGTGCACGGTGATGTCGACACTCACGCCGCGGCGGAGCACGTTCTTTCCGAGGTAGCCACGCTCGTACGCCTCCCGAACGGCGCGGGTCACCCGCCGGATCGCGTGTACCGCCTCGCCGCGGATGTAAATGAATGCCCGCTCGGCGCGCACCGCGTAGCAGGCGCTGATCACACCCTCGATCAAGGAGTGCGGGTCGTTCATCATCAGCGGCAGGTCGCGGCAGGTGCCCGGCTCGCCCTCGTCGGCGTTGACCACGACGTAATGCGGCTTGCCGTCGCCCTGTGGGATGAACTGCCACTTCATGCCCGCGGGGAAGCCGGCGCCGCCGCGGCCGCGCACCGTGGCGTCCTTGACCAGGCTGATCACCTCGTCGGGCTGCATGGCCAGCGCCGCGCGCAGGCCGGCGTAGCCGTCGAGTGCCTCGTAGTTGTCGATCTTCCACGGCTGGTTCGTACCGAACCGCTTGGTGAGGACGGGGGTGAGCGGCATCAGCGCTTGTCCTTCGGGGTCTCCGCTTTGTCGGCGCCAGCGGACGTTGAAAGCGGGGCGTCGTGTGCACTCGTGGGCTGCCGCGACGACCGCCGCGCGACGTCCTCCGCCGGTTCGCCCTGCCGCCGTACTGCGTAGGACGGCGCGCTCTCGCCACGCTCGACCGCGAGACGCACCCCGATCTCAGTCGGCGTACCGGCTGCCTCGGCATCAAGAGACTCGGGCCGCTCGTCGAGGAATCCCGCTATCTGGCGCTCGATCTGCTTGAACGAACACAACGGGGCGCCCCGCGTCGGCAGCGGCCGCTCGCCGTGCCGTAGTGCGGCGACGATCTCCTCCGCGGACTCGACGCTCTGGCTGTCGAAGAACTCGTAGTTGACGGTGACCACGGGTGCGTAGTCGCAGGCGGCCAGGCACTCGGCATGCTCGAGGGTGATCTTCCCGTCTGCGGTGGTTTCGTTCATCCCGACGCCGAGGGTCTTCGACAGCGCCGCGTAGATCTCGTCGCCGCCCATTAGCGCACACAGCGTGTTGGTGCACACGCTGACCAGGTACTCGCCGGTCGGCCGGCGTTTGTACATCGTGTAGAACGTGACGACCGCGACCACTTGTGCCTTCGTCACGCCGAGGAAATCGGCGCAGAACGCGATGCCGTCCGGGCTGACATAGCCTTGTTCGGACTGCACGAGGTGCAGCATGGGCAGCAGCGCCGACCGTTGCTGCCCGGCCGGGTAGCGCGCCACGATCTCGGCGGCGGCCGTGCGCACGTCCTCGCCGAACACGCTCGGATCGCCCGGCCGCTCCAGCTGCACCACAGCAGTTCGGAAGTTAGTCATCTGTACCCCCGACGCGATGAGCGTTCGCGCGAAGAGCCCGACGCCCGCGCGAGCGAAGCGAGCTTGCGTGCGGCACGAGGCATCCGCCCCTTGGGGGCGGTGCCGAGCGCCGCCCGCGTCGGATATGCACGAGTCACCGATCCACTCCACCCATGACCGGGTCGATGGAAGCCACGGAGGCGATCACATCGGCGATCAGCCCGCCGACCGCCAGGGCCGCGGTCGACTGAAGATTGATGAACGAAGGCTCGCGCAGGTGCACCCG
>JBPYES010000440.1:0-4109 GCA_051984825.1 Jatrophihabitantaceae bacterium | reverse complement strand
GGCAGCTCCGGCACGGCATTCAGCCTACGTGCCGGCGCCATCCCGCAACTTGTCCGTGTGTCGCGGTGCCCTGACGACGCGACACACGGACAACTCGCGGGGAGTCAGCGGCAGCCCGCAGGAGGCTGGGGCAGTATCAGCCGTCGATGTAGCGCTGGATAGTCGGGGCGAACAGCGCGACGAGCTCGTCCTCGGTGGCCGACGCGAGCGGCTCGATCTCGATCACGATGCCGACGAGGGCGAAGCCGATCAGCTGCGCGAATCCCCCGGCCAGCCGGAGCCGCGGCACGTCGAGCAGCGTGGTGAGCCGGGCCAGCATCACGTTCTCGACAAACTGCCGCATGGTGGCCGCCCCGGCGTCGGACGATGCGGCGGCCCGAAGCAGTGCCTGCAGCGGCTGGCCGGTCTGGGGATCCCGCCAGGTTCGCACGAAGAACCGTACGAGGCGCTCGCCGAGCTGCCCGCGGGGGCCGGCGTCACGTAGCTCGCGGATCACGTCGGCGGGATTCAGCGGCAGGTTCATCGCGGCGATGAGTAGCTGCTCCTTGCTGCCGTAATAGTGATGGACGAGGGCCGCGTTCACGCCCGCCTCGGCGGCGATGCCCCGCATGGTGGTCGCCTGGTAGCCGCGCTGCGCGAACAGCTGCCGCGCCGCGGCAAGGATGTCCTCGCGCGTGCTGCTCGGACCGGGACGCCGTCCACGAGTTGCCATCCGCCGCCTTCCGCCACCATAAATTCACCGCTCGGATAATTGTGCCTCAGGATGCGGCGGCCCGCGACTCTTAGGCTACGGCGATGCGGGTGCGGCGACCGTCGCGGTGGTGGCACTGGGTGACGCTCGTCTTGGGCGTACTGCTCGTCGCGTGGCTCGTCGTCGGCTACTTCGTGATCGCGAACCCGACGGTCAACCATCCGCGCCGCGCGGACGCGATTGTCGTGCTGGGTCCGCCCGACAACAACGGCCGGCAGGCCACGGCGCTCTCGCTGATCCGGCAGCACGTCGCGACGAACCTCGTCATCTCGATCCCGTCCGAGCGGCAGCTGCAGGCCAAGGCGCTGTGTAACACGCCGCAAGACGGCTTCAGCGTCACGTGCTTCCAGCCGCATCCGGCAACTACCCGTGGGGAGGCGGAACACATGCGCGACCTCGCTCGGCAGCATGGCTGGACGTCCGTCGTCGTCGTCACGTCGACGTATCACGTCTCTCGCGCGCGCATAATATTCGACCGCTGCCTCGACGGCAGGTTGTACGTTGTGGCGGCGCGGCACGGCATATCGGTGTTCACCTGGGCGTATCAGTACCTCTACCAGACCGGGGCGTACGTCAAGGCAGCTCTACAGTCGGACTGCTAGTGCGTGAGCTTCTTGCGGATCCCTTGCGGTTGGCCACAGGTTTACTTGCGGGTAGTAGGCGACGCTAAACGCCGGGCTCACGTCCATAGGGCAAGAGACCCGCAGCGGTTGGCGGTGGTAAATGGAAAGTGGGCGTCAGCCGACCGCCAGGGGGGCGTCGCCCGGATATCGGGGGGTTCCGGGCGCCGCCCCCTGCGGCTTCGCGTGATCATTAACGAAGCGGTACAAGCGGGGTCCACTATGCTCACGGCGCCTGCCCGGCATGTCCTCGTCGTCGAGGACGACGATGACAGCGCTGCGCTTTTCGCGTCCTACGCAGAGCGTCTCGGCCATGTCGTGGTCCGCGCCCGCAGCGCCGAGGAGGCGCTCCAGATCGTCGGCGAGCTCACCCTCGACCTCGTGGTCATCGACCTACTGCTGCCGGGCATGACCGGTTGGGACCTGCTTCTCGCGTTGCGTGCCAGTGCCGCAACCGCCGACTTTCCCGTGGTCGTGTGCTCGGTGCTCGACCGCCAGGACTACCCCGACGGCGTCCAAGGGGAGCTCCCGAAGCCGTACACTCGCGGCCAGGTCGAAGATCTGTTGCGCCGCCTGTTGCCCCCAACGGTGCGATCGTAGCGCGACTCCCCCGGGGGGACGATGGCTACAGTGCTGGTCGCGGAAGACGACGCAGACATCCGAGAGTTGGTTGCGTACAAGCTTCTCCAGGCCGGGCACAAGGTGGTCAGCGTCGCTGATGGGCTGTCGGCGGTCGCGGCCGCACGCGAGACGGTGCCGGACGTAGCCATCGTCGACGTCTCGATGCCGGGGCTTTCCGGCGTGCAGGTGTGCACCGCATTGCGGGAAGACGCGGCGACGGCTCGCATCCCGGTAATCCTGTTGAGCGCCCGGGCCCACCCTGACGACAGCGAATCCGGCCTTCGGGCCGGCGCTGTCGATTACGTGACCAAACCCTTCAGCCCACGCGAACTGCTCCACCGTGTCGAGTCGCTCCTGGAGGCGCGATGAGCGCTCGCGCGCAAGCCAGGATGAGAACAGCGCGCGAGCTCGTCGCGAGCTTGCTGGTCGGTGACTTCGCCCCGCCCGAGGGCCCGCTGTCGCGTCGAGGGCTGGTGCGTCGCACTTGGCCGTTCGCGCTTGCGGGCGTCGTGACCGTGATCATGTTCGTGTTCCCGACCACGACCGTGACCGACCACGTGACCCTGTACGTCGCCGCGGGGCTTACCGCGCTGCTGATCGCAGCCGTCGTCTTTGTTCCGTGGCAGTGGTTGCCGGAGTGGGCGCAGGCGATCGTGCCGTTCGCGTTCCTGGGCGTGATCGCGCTGCTGCGCGAGGGCACCGGCGGGGCGGCCGGCTTCTCCGTGCTGGTGATGTTGCCGGTCCTGTGGCTGGCGTTGTACGGCACGGCCTGGCAGCTGGTGACATCGATCGTGCTGAGCACGCTGGTGTTTGTGGCGCCCGTCGTCATCATCGGAGCGCCGACGTACCCCGCGTCCGGTCTCGAGCGGCTCGTGCTGTGGCCGGTCACCGCTGCGGTCATCGGCGGGAGTACGTACCGGCTCGTCGCCGCCGAGCGGGCGCGCACCGCATTCGTCAGCGGGCTGCTCTCGGCGGCCACCGAGCAGTCGATCATCGCCACCGATCCGAACGGCCTCATCACCGTGTTCAATCGGGGCGCCGAGCGGATGTTCGGATATACGGCGGAGGAGATGGTCGGCAAGACCACGCCGCTCATCCTTCACGACATGGACGAGGTGCGGGCGCGCGCCGTCGAGCTCGGCGTCGCACCGGGATTCGAGGTGTTCAGCGTGCAGGCCCGGCGCGGGCGGGCAGAGACCCGCGAGTGGACGTACATCCGCCGCGACGGCAGTCGGCTGCGCGTCAGCCTCAGCATCGCGCCGTATTACGAGGGCAACGGGGACTTGCGCGGATTCGTCAAGATCGGCACGGACGTCACCGAGCGTGCCGCCGCGGAGCAGTTGAAGGACGAGTTCGTCGCGCTCGTCTCGCACGAGCTGCGCACCCCGCTGTCATCGATCATCGGCTACCTCGAAGTGCTGTCCGACGACTCCACCGGTCCGCTGACGGCTCGGCAACGACAGTTCCTCGACGTGGTCGACCGGAACGCACGCCGACAGCTGCGACTCGTCAGCGACCTGCTCTTCTTGTCCCAGGTGGATGCCGGGCGGGTGCGCCTGCACCTCGAGTACGTCGACGTCGCCGAGCTCGCGAAAGCGGCGATCGAGGCCGCCCAGCCGCGTGCGATGACGGGCGGTGTCACGCTGCAGCTCGAGGCGGACGACGCAACGATGCTGCGCGGCGACCCCGACCGTCTCGGCCAGGTCATCGACAACCTGCTGACCAACGCGATCAAGTTCACGCCTGCCGACGGCGTGGTGGACCTGCGGGTCACCGGCAACACCGACACGGTCGCTATCGAGGTGAGCGACACTGGCGTAGGCATCCCAGCTGCCGAGCAGGGGCAGCTTTTCACCCGTTTCTTCCGGGCATCCACCGCTACGAGTCGAGCAATTCCGGGTATCGGTCTGGGGTTGACGATCGTTAAAGCAATTGTGGAGGCGCATCGCGGTACCGTTTCTCTCGCCAGTGCCGAAGGAAACGGCACGACGTTCCGCATCTATCTGCCGCGATCCGTCCGATAGCGAGACCTCTCACCAGACGGGGTGATTCGTGGACGACCAGGGCAGGCGTGCGCTCGTCGTGGAGGACGACGCCGATCTCGGCGTGCTGCTTGT
>JBPYES010000439.1:0-7613 GCA_051984825.1 Jatrophihabitantaceae bacterium | reverse complement strand
GGCCAGCAGTTGCGTGGGCGTCACGCCATAGGCCGCCAGGCACTGCTCGTTCTCGGCCGGCTGCTCGGAGAGATGGACGTGTAGCGGCCGGCCCACCGCCGCAGCCACCACCTCGGGCAGCGCGTCGCGCGGAACCGCACGCACCGAGTGGATTGCCGCACCGATCACGCTGTACTCGTCAGGCGTAAGCGCGGCGACGCGGTGCGCCCACGCGGCCGCGCTGCCGTCGCCGAACCGTCGCGCGACCCCGGACAGTGGCTGGCCGATGCCGCCGGCGAGGTAGCACGTGTCGAGCAGAGTGAGCCGAATCCCTGCTTCGCGGGCGGCAGCGCGTAGTGCGTGTCCCATGGCATTCGGGTCTGCGTAGGGGCGGCCGTCCGGGGGGTGGTGCAGGTAGTGGAACTCGCCGACGGCGCTCACGCCGGCGAGCGCCATCTCGGCGTAGGTGGCCCGCGCCAGCGCGAAGTACGAGTCCGGGTCGAGTCGGCCCGCGACGGCGTACATGCGCTCGCGCCACGTCCAGAACGTCCCCGACTCGTGGGTGCGCCCGCGCAGCGCCCGGTGGAACGCGTGGCTGTGCGTGTTGGCGAACCCGGGCAGCACCAGACCGGGAAGAGCGACGTCGCCCGGTTGCTGCGGGGCGCCGGTTTCGACGGCGGTGATCCGTCCACTGTGGACGGTGATGCGAGCGTCGGAGCTGATGCCGTCACCCAGCCAGACGTGCGCGGCGAAGAACGTGCTCACTGCGCCAGATCTTGTAGTACCGCGCTGAGCGCCTCGACGCCCGCCAGGCAGTCGGCGTGCTCGGCGAACTCGGCCGGCGAGTGCGATACCCCGGTGGGGTTGCGTACGAACAGCATCGCGGCTGGAATGCCTTTGCTGGCGAGGATTCCGGCGTCGTGGCCGGCCCCGGTGCCGAGCTCGGCCGGGTGGCCCAGCACGGCAGCGACCCGCTCAAGCAGCGGCCGGTCGAACTCGGTCTCGTCCGTCCACGACTCCTCCGCGGCAGGTGCCCCGAGCGACGAGATAACCCGGCGCACCGCGTCGGCCCGCGGCGCCCGGGCATCGACCCAGGCGGTGACCCGCGACGGGATGGCGTTCACGCCGTTCGGCTCGACGCGCACCTTGCCGCAGGTGGCAACCGCGCCGTGCCGCTCGGCCGCGTCGCGGGCGGCCAGCACCAGTCGGGCGTAGGCGAGCATCGGATCGTGCCGATCGGCGAGCCGGGTGGTGCCTGCGTGGTTCGCCTCGCCGACCAGTTCGACCCGCCACCGTCCGTGCGGCCAGATCGCGGTGCCGACCCCGATCGGCGCGCCGAGATCGACGAGCCCGCGCCCCTGCTCGACGTGCAGTTCGACGAACGCGGCCACCCGCCTGATCGCCTCGGGGTCGGGCGCCGGATCTCTCCGGCCAGCGGCCCGCAGTGCCTCCGCCATGCTGACGCCGTCGTTGTCGCGCAGAGCCAGTGCCCGTTCGGGTGCGAGGCCGCCGGTCAACAACCGCGACCCGGCACAGGCAATCCCGAACCGGGCGCCCTCCTCGTCGGCGAAGTTCACCACGCCGATGGGACGCGAGGGCAAGAATCCCTTACTACGCAGGGCATCTACCGCACATAACGCCGACACGACCCCGAGCGGTCCGTCGAACGCCCCGCCGTCGGGGACGGAGTCGAGGTGGCTGCCGGCCACGATGCCCGGCTGATCGGCGGACGGTGTGCCCCACCAGGCCCACTGGTTGCCGGCCCGGTCCTCGACGAGATCGAGCCCCCGCTCTTGCGCCGCCGCGGCGAACCAGTCCCGCAGCGTGAAGTCCGCAGACGTCCAGGCGAAGCGCCCGTAGCCGCCCGAGGGCAACCGGCCCACCGGTGCCAGGTCGGCCCACAGCGCGTCGAAGCTCACCGCCCCAGCCTGCCATCCGGCCTAGCCCTTCGAGGCGGCGAAGTGCCGTCCGAAGGGCTAGAGCCGCGTGGCGATCAGCCCAGACCGACGCTGGCCAGCCAGCTCTTGGCCACCTTGTCCGGGTCGCCGCTGCCCGCCTGGGCGACCAGGCTGGCCAATGTCTTGGTGTCGAGCTTCGCCGACACGGCGTTGCACGCGTCCACCATCGGCTGGCTCAGCTTCGCCTTGTTCACGATCGGCACGATGTTCTGCGCGGCGAACATGCTCTTGGGATCGGTCAGCGACACGAAGTTGTTCTTCGCGATCGACGGGTCGGTGGAGAAGATGTCGGCCGCGTCGATGGTGCCGCTCTTCAGCGCCGTGACTGTGATCGCGCCGCCGGCCTGCAGCGGCGTGAACCGCCCGAACGTCACGCCGTAGACGCTCTTGAGCGCCGGGACGCCGTCGGGTCGCGTCTTGAACTGTGCCGGCGCGCCGAGCGTCAGCGTGCTCGCCACCGAGGCCAGATCCGCGATCGAGGTGAGGTGATGCTTCTGCGCGGTCGCCTGGGTGACAGTGATCGTGTCGCTGTCCTGGGCAGCCGCGTACTTCAGCGCGACCTGCTTCGGGTCGAGCTTCTGCTGCAGTGCGGCGTAGACGTCCGTCGGCGTCTTGGCGGTCGCGGACGAGTCCAGATAGCTGAGGATCGAGCCGGTGTATTCGGGGATGAAGTCGATCGAGCCGTCGCCCAGGGCCTTCATGTAGATGGGTCGCTCACCGATGTTGAGGTGCTTGCTGACCTTGACGCCCTTGGCCGACATGGCATCGGCGTAGATGTCGGCCAGCAGGACGTTCTCGGGGAAGTCGGCCGAGCCGACCGTGAGCGAGCCGGGAGCTGTCGGGTAACCGCCGGCGCCGCTAGCCGTCTGGCCCGTCGGGCTCGCCGCAGTGGTCGTCGCGGGCGTGGTGGCCGGCGACTGCGTCTTGCTCGAACTCCCGCTGCTGCCGCAAGCGGCGAGCGCCAGGACCGAGGCCAGCACGCCTGTGGCGAACAGATAGGTGCGTTTCATTTCTCTCCCTTTGTCGGACATCCATGTCAGGTCAGATCAGGCCCGCGCGAGCTCCACCTCTGGGGCCGGCCGGCTCGCGCGCCGGGAAAACCGCTCGGAGACGCCGGGCGACACGATCAGCCGTTCGACTCCGATCAATGCCAGGTCGGCGAGAACCGCGAGGACTGCGACGACGATGGCGGCGCTCACCATCGCCGGGTAGCCGCTGTGCGGGTCGTTGATCGTCTGCGTGCCGTCGATGATGAGCCGGCCCAGACCGCCGAGGAACGGCGCGTACGCAGCCACGGTGGCGGTGGCGATCACTTGCAGCGTCGCGCTCCGCAGTCCGGACATGACCAGCGGCAACGCGATCGGCAACTCGACCCGGCGCACCACCTGCCCGCCGGTCATGCCCATGCCCTTCGCCGCGTCGCGGACTGCCGGATCAACGTTCTGTACGCCGGCGTACGTATTGGTCAGGATCGGCGGAATGGCCAGCACGACAAGCACGATCTCGACCGCGACGAAATATCGGAATGTGCCGGCAGGCACCAGCCCCGGGATGGTCGTATCGGCGTGGATCTTGGGCGATAGCCAGATCACGAGCAGCACGACGAACCCCAGCGCCGGGACGGCGCGCAGCCCGTTCGCCAGGCCGGCCACCGCCAGCACACCCCGGCCGGTGTGCCCGATCAAGAGGCCGAGCGGCAACGCGATCAGCGTCGCGATCGCAACCGCGATCACGGTGTAGTACACGTGCTCGCGGATGTGGACGAGCAGTCCACTCGGACCCCACCAGTTCGCCGGATCGTTGAGCCACACACTCACCCGGTCGAGGTTGAGGCCGCCGTTGTCGGCCAACGCGCTCATCGCGCAACCACCGCCCGTTGCCACGGCGTGAGCAGCCGGATGCCCACCACGATCACCACGTCGAACAGCAGCGCGAGCAGGATGATCATGATCAGGCCGAGCAGGATCGGCGGCAGCGAGCTCAGCTGCGAACCCTCCGTGAACAGCGTCCCCAGTTGTGCGACGCCGAGCAGAGACGCCACCGACACGAGGCTGACGTTGGACACCGCGGCCACCCGGACTCCGGCGCCGATCACCGGCACCGCGATCGGCAGCTGCACTGCGAACAGGCGTTGCCGGTTGGTGTACCCCATGGCCGACGCCGCCGAGAGGGTGGTGGTCGAGACGGACGAGAGGCCGTCGGCCACCACGCGGACAAGCAGCGCCACTGTGTAAATGGTGAGGGCCACCGCCACGTTGATCGGCGCCAGGATCTTGGTGCCCAACAGGCCCGGCAGCACCAGGAACAGCACGAGCGACGGGATCGTGTAGGCCAGCCCGGCGATCGTGACCAGCGGCGGGTACGTCCAGCGATAGCGATTGGCCAGCCAGCCCAGCGGCAGCGCGATGGCCAGCCCAATGACCAGCGGCACTGCAGCGAGCCAGACAGTGGTCCAGGTCCAGTGCAGGACGTCGCTCTGGTTGTCGCGGAAGTACGTCCAGACGTTCATGACGTGCCGATCTCCGCGGGCGCGCGCCGGGCTTGCTCGGCGTGGGCCTCGATGCGGGCCAGCACTTCGGACGCGCCGAAGGTGCCGGCGAGGCGGCCGTCCTCGTCGATGACGACGCCCCTCCCGCTGGGCGAGGACAGTGCCGCGTCGAGTGCCTCGCGCAGCGTGCCGCCCCGGGTAGCCAGGGTGCCGCCGAGGTTGAGCAGCTCGGGGGTGACCTCGCCGGTGAGGGAGCTTGGCGGCACGCCGGTAAGGGCGAGCCACCCCTGGGGCTGCTGGTCGGCGTCGACGACGAGCACCCAGCCGTCTTGAGCCACCCGGGGCGCGTCGGCCAGATCGGACCCGAGAGTGATCGTGCCCTCGTCGTGCAGCGGCAGCGCGTCGGCGACGGTGAACCCGAGGGCGCGGTAACCCCGGTCGCGTCCGACGAATCCGGCGACGAACGAGTCGGCCGGCCGGGAGAGCAACTCGGCCGGAGTGGCGAACTGAGCCAGCCGGCCGCCGACGCGCAGCACCGCGACATGGTCGCCGAGCTTGATCGCCTCGTCGATGTCGTGCGTGACGAACACGATTGTCTTGCCCAGCTCGGCCTGCAGGCGCAGGAACTCGTCCTGAAGTTGGGCGCGCACGACGGGGTCGACGGCGGAGAACGGCTCGTCCATCAGCATGACCTGCGGGTCGGCGGCCAGCGCCCGGGCGACACCCACCCTCTGCTGCTGCCCGCCGGAGAGTTGCGCTGGATAACGCTTCGCGAACTGGGCCGGCAGGCCGACCCGCTCGAGCAGTTCCATCGCCTTGCCCCGGGCCTCGCGGCGGTTCTGCTTGAGCAGGAACGGCACGGTGGCCACGTTGTCGACGACGGTGCGGTGCGGGAAGAGCCCGGCCGCCTGGATGACGTAGCCCATGCCGCGGCGCAGCTGCGCGGGCGGCACGGTCGAGATGTCCTTGTCGTCGAGCCAGATCCGCCCCTCTGTGGGGTCGATCATCCGGTTGATCATGCGCAGGCTCGTGGTCTTGCCGCAGCCCGACGGACCGACCAGCACGGTGATCTGGTGCGACGGCGCCTCCAGGCTCAATTCGTGGACGGCGACCGTGCCGTCGGGATAGCGCTTGGTGACAGAGTCGAATCTGATCATCAGCCGGCCACCTCCCGGTCACGCTGCACGCCGAGCTGCGCGGCCAGCCCGCGGGCCTCATGGGCGACGATCTGTCCGTAGTCGTGCATTGTCCGATCGTCGATGCGAAACGTCGGGCCGAGCAGGTTGAGGGCTCCGGCGATCCCGCCGGGACGCAGGATCGGGGCCGCAATCGCGGTGACGTCAGGCTCGACGCGATCGCGCTGGGCGACGTATCCCGCCTGGGGCACGGCGCCGCGCAGTGCGTCGCCGACCGCCAGCCCGTCGTACGGCATGGCTCGGCCGACCCAGCTGGTGTGCCGCACCGCGTGCGTCCCCTCGACCATCGCAACGTAGATCGCGGTGTTGTCGGGGCCCTCGATGCTGAGGTAAGCCGACTCGCCGGTGGCCGCGACGATGCGGCGCAGCGCCGGCTCGGCCATAGTGACCAGTGCCTGCCGGCCCAGGGACGCCGCTCCGAGCTGGATGAGCCGCGCGCCCGGGTGGTAGTAGCCCGCCTCGTCACGGTGCACGAACGCCGCTCGTTCCATGGTGCGCAGCAGCCGCAGCGCGGTACTCGGCGCGAGCCGGGCGCGGCGCGCACAGGTCGCGAGACTCAGCGGCGCATCGGCACATACCTCTGCAAGCAGTTCGAGCGCACGCTCGACCGCCCGGGTGGGTGCCCCCGCAACACTCGTCATTCGTCAAGCCTTATCTATAGGGCAGATCAGGTTTGCCGCCTCGTGGAATGCTGCTTCCGTCAGATGGTCCAGCCTTGCACCGTGCGGCGGGCGCCTGCATGGCCCTTTTCCGAATCGTTACCTCGGCGCAGCCGTCGTCCCTTCGGGTCAGACGAGCTCTGTCGCACAGTGACCGGCGTTGCCCACCCGGATGTCGGCGGTGAGCAGCGGCACGCCGAGGCGCACGGCAAGCGCCACGTAGAGCGCGTCGTAGAAGGACAGGCTGTTGCGGTATCGCCAGGCCAACTCGGCAACCGGCCCGGCGTGCGGGTATCGGTGCTGCACCAGCACGCGCAGCGATCGCAGTGCTGCAGTCGCCTCGGCCAAACTGATCAGCCCGGCGCGAGCATGGCGCCGCAACACGTTACCGACTTCGGCGTCGACCAGGTGTGGCGCGTGCCGGCGCATTTCGGGGAACCGGGCCCGCAACGCGCGCGCGTCAGCGGATTTGCCGGTCATCGCCAGCACGAGCGCCGACGCGTCGACGACATAGTCGACGTGGTCATTCATCGACGATCTGCCGCCAGGTCGGCAAGGATCGACTCGCGGGTCGCACCGGGGGTGTCGCCTTCCGCATGCGCCGATTCCAGCTCCACCAGGACCTCTTCGGTCGTGGGCCTATATGCGAAGTCGATGACGACCTCGCGCATGTACGACTGGATCGATCGGCCCTGGGCGCGGGCGCGCTTGCGGATCACCTCGTAGGCGTCCTCGGGGATCTCGCGTATTTGGATCGTCGCCACAGCGCCATTTTAGCGCTGTAGCGCTACCGGTTCCCACAGCACGTGGACGGCGGGTGGCTTGCGGAACACGAGCCCGCGCGGCGCCGCGTCGCCGGCGAGGCGGAGGCCCGGAAGCTCGAGCAGGGCAGCAAGCGCGGTGGCCGCCTCGAGCCGAGCCAGGTCCATGCCGATGCACACGTGCGGCCCGCGCGCGAAGGCCAGATGCTGCCGGGTGTTCGGGCGGTGAATGTCGAAGCGGTCCGGCTCGGCGAAGACATCGGGGTCCCGGTTGGCGCCGGCGATCGACACAGTGACCTGGTCGCCGTGCCGGATCGCCGCACCGCCAAGGTCGACGTCGCGCGTGGCATAGCGATCCACCACGGCGGCTGCCGGTTCAAGACGCAGCGACTCCTCCACGGCGGCGCCGATCAGGCTGTGGTCGGCTCGCAGTGCGTCCAGCGCATCGGGATTCGACAAGACGTGGACCACCAGATTGGAGATCATGCCCTCGGTCGTCTCGATGCCGCCGAACATCAGCACAGCTGTATTCGAGGCGGTTTCGTCGAGGTCGAGGCCGGGAACAGCCGTCT
>JBPYES010000438.1:0-4378 GCA_051984825.1 Jatrophihabitantaceae bacterium | reverse complement strand
CAACCGGCGAGCCCTTCTTCGCCGGGACGTTCTTCCCGAAGGCACAGTTCGTGCGGCTGCTCGCATCCGTCGCGCAGGCGTGGGCCACGGACCGCGCGGAGGTGCTGGCGGCCGGCCGGCGTATCGCGGATGCGCTTGCGCAGGCCGCGACGGGCCCGCGTGGCGGACATGTACCCGGCAGCGCCGAGCTGGATGCGGCGGCCACCAGGCTGCGCGCCGACTTCGACGCGACGCACGGCGGGTTCGGCCGGGCGCCGAAGTTCCCGCCCTCCATGGTGCTCGAGTTTCTGTTGCGCCATCACGAGCGGACGGGCGACGTCACGTCACTCCACATGGTGGAGCGCACTTGCGAGGCGATGGCCCGTGGTGGCATGTACGACCAGTTGGCCGGTGGGTTCGCGCGCTACTCGGTCGACGAGGCGTGGGTGGTGCCGCACTTCGAGAAGATGCTCTACGACAACGCGCTGTTGCTTCGCGTATATCTGCACTGGTGGCGCCGGAGCGGGTCGCAGCTCGCGGAGCGCATCGCGCGGGAGACCGCCGAGTTCCTGCTGCGCGACCTGCGCACCCCGCAGGGCGGCTTCGCCTCGGCGTTGGATGCTGACACCGACGGCGTCGAAGGGTTGACCTACGTCTGGACGCGGGCCCAGCTGAGCGAGGTGCTCGGTGCCGACGCCTCGGCGGCAGCGCAGCTGTTCGAGGTGACAGCCGCGGGGACGTTCGAGCACGGCGCGTCCACCCTGCAGCTGCGCCATGATCCCACCGACCGTCCACAATGGACGGAACTCCGCGCTCGGCTGCTCGCTGCCCGGCTCACCCGCCCACAGCCGGCCCGTGACGACAAGGTGATCACGGCGTGGAACGGCTTGGCCATTGCGGCATTGTCCGAGGCCGGTGTCCTGCTCGGCGAACCGTCCTATGTGGACGCCGCATCAGCTTGTGCAGGCCTGCTCACCAGGACGCACCTGGTCGACGGGCGCTTGCGGCGCACGTCGCGCGACGGCGTCGTGGGCGACGCGGCGGGAATCGCCGACGACTACGGCGACTTGGCCGAGGGCCTGCTCACGCTGCACCAGGCGAGCGCCGATCCGCGCTGGCTGCAGCAGGCCGGCGAGCTGCTCGATACTGCGCTGGAACATTTCCCCGATGGCGACAGGGGATTCTTCGACACTGCGGACGACGCCGAACGTCTGATCCGACGGCCGAAGGACCCCACGGACAACGCGACGCCGTCGGGCCAGAGCGCGCTCGCCCACGCGCTGCTGACGTATTCGGCGCTCTCCGGATCGACGCGCCACCGCGACGCGGCCGAGGCGGCGCTCTCGGTGGTCTCGTCCCTGGGCGCCGAACATCCTCGGTTCCTCGGCTGGGCGCTGGCCGCTGCCGAAGCCCTCGTGAGCGGACCACTCCAGATCGCCGTCGTCGGAGAGCCGAACGGCGGCGCGCTCGGGGCGGCCGCCTGGCGGTCACGCCCTCCAGGCGCGGTTGTCGTTTCCGGTGAGCCGGACGCCGGCGGCGTGCCACTGCTCGCGAGCCGCCCGCTCGTAGCCGGGCAGGCGGCCGCATACGTCTGTCGTGGCATGGTCTGCGACGCCCCGGTAACCGACGTCAGCCGGCTCCTAGCCGCGCTGTCCTAACCCGGCCGGGGTGTCGCTCCGCGCGAGCGCTCATCGCTGTGTTGATCCGCCGGGGTGTCGCTCCGGCACCGCCCCCGAGGGGCGGGCGCCTCACGCCACTCCGCGCCTTGCGGCGCGGGCCGCGTCGCGGCCGGCGGGCTCTTCGCGCGAGCGCTCATCGCGATGTCACACGGTTTGGGTTTGGGTATCCCCGAGATCTGGGCCCTCAGCCCGCAGTTTGTCCACTTCGGACATCGCTGCGCGCAGGTTGGCCAGCCACTCGTCGGTGTGCTCGCCGACCAGGCGCACGCACCAGGCCAGCGCCTCTGACCGTGAGCGGGCCACGCCGGCGTCAACCAGGGTGTCCAGCACCCGGCGCTCCGTCTGCCGCAGCCGGGTCATGACCGGCACTGACAGGTGCGTGAACAGCACCCGGGTGTCGCCGATCGAAGCGCCCCAGGCGACCTTGCGCCCGTACCGGGCCTCTGCCTCGTCGGCTATCTGCATGCGCTTCTCGCGCGTCTCTTCGCGGAACCGGCTGATACGGCCGGCCGTCGCTTCGCTGTCGTCGTCTGCAGGTGGCGGCAGTTGGCCCACAACCACGATCTCCTCGCGGTCGACGGTGACCGTCGGCGGCTCAGTGAACCAGTCGTCGGGCAGTCGGCCCCGCAGCCACGCCTCAGCGCCGTCAGCCGGCGGCAGGTCTGCCTGCTGCCAGCCGCCGGGGCGGCCGAAGCCGCGTCCGTGCCCGCCGTGTCGCCGCGGACCGAATCCGCCGTGACGATGGCGCCGCTCGCCACGCTCATGCTCTTCATAGTGTTCGTTCATTGTATTCACCTCCCTTCATTACACGATTACAGCATTACATAGCTGCGTCGTCGGTGCAAGCCCGCGGCCTTGGCCAGGGGTCTTAAGCTTGATGCCCGTGGGAGTGCGTTCGCTCATCTACTCGGTCTACGAGCGACGGTTGCGCTCCCAGTTGGCAGGCCGTCCGGTGCCCAGGCACGTCGCTGTAATGCTCGACGGCAACCGGCGCTGGGCCCGCGCGGCCGGGTTCGAGGACGTTACCGAGGGGCATCTCGCCGGCGCGGCGCACATCGCCAACCTGCTGGACTGGTGCACCGAGGTGGGCGTCCAGCACGTCACGCTCTGGCTGTTGTCCACCGACAACCTCAGTCGTCCCGCAGACGAGCTCGACCCGCTGCTGCGCATCATCGAAGGGGTCGTCGACGAACTCTCCGCGGGCAGCAAACCCTGGCGGATCAGCGCAGTCGGCGCGCTCGATCTCCTGCCCGAACAGACAGCCGGCGCACTCAAGGCCGCCCAGGAGCGCACCGCCGAACGGCGCGGTCTCGCGGTGAACGTCGCAGTCGGGTACGGCGGCCGGCGTGAGATCGCCGACGCGGTGCGGTCGCTGCTCTACGAGCACGCCAGCTCCGGAACGTCCATCGAAGAGCTGGCCGAGGTGATCGACGTCGATCACATTGCCGAGCACCTCTACACCAAGGGCCAGCCGGAGCCGGACCTGGTGATCCGTACCTCCGGCGAGCAGCGCCTGGGCGGATTTCTGCTGTGGCAATCGGTGCATTCGGAGTTCTACTTCTGCGACGCGCTATGGCCGGACTTCCGCAAGGTCGACTTCCTGCGCGCCCTCCGCGACTACGCGCGCCGGGAGCGCCGCTACGGCGTCTGATACGCCTGACGGCGCGGACCGCGTCGCGGCCGCCGGGCTCTTCGCGAGCGCTCATCGTTGGAGTGCAGTGTTAGCCAATTCGTTTCGTGTCGGTAACCGCGTGGCTTCCGAAATAACGAAGATTGGCGCCGTACGGTCCGTCATGGCGACAATGGCTGGCGTACGCGCTACATAGCTGCTCCGCCGGGGAGGTCCCGCACGGTGCTCACGAACCACCCGAGTGCCTCGGCCCTTGGGCGCCGATCTCCCAGCCGCCGATCCGGATCGTGCGCCAATCCGCGCACGTCGGCCCGCCGAACCCACCCCGTCTATCCACCCAGGAGGGTCCGATGACCCCTGCCCTCGAGCCACAGCCCGCGCCCGCGGTACGGACCTTCGTGATCGACACGTCCGTGCTGCTCTCCGACCCTGGGGCGCTGGGCCGCTTCGGCGAGCACGACGTGGTAGTGCCACTGGTCGTGATCAGCGAACTGGAGGGCAAGCGGCACCACCCGGAACTGGGCTGGTTCGCGCGGCAGACGCTGCGCTCGCTGGACGATCTGCGGATCAAGTACGGTCGCCTCGATGCGCCGGTACCGATCGGCGATTCCGGCGGAACGCTCTCCGTTGAGCTGAATCACGCGGACATTTCGGCGCTTCCGGCTGGATTCCGGGTCGAGAGCAACGACTCGCGCATCCTCGCCGTCGCACTCAACCTCGCCGCAGAGGGACGGAACGTCACCCTCGTCACCAAGGACATGCCGCTGCGGGTCAAGGCGGCTTCGGTCGGTGTCCGCGCCGACGAATACAACACCTCCGGGCCGATCGATTCCGGCTGGACGGGTATGGCTGAGCTGTCCGTTGCCGCAGCCACGATCGACGCCCTGTACAGCAGTGACCGGCTCCCGATCGCGGACCACCAGGCGCTGTTCGAGGCGGCCGAGTTGCCCTGCCACACCGGCCTGGTGCTCCACTCGGAGCGCGGCTCAGCGCTGGCCCGCGTTACCGCCGACAAGCAAATCCGTCTCGTCCGCGGCGACCGCGAAGCGTTCGGCATCCACGGCCGGTCAGCCGAACAGCGGGTGGCCCT
>JBPYES010000437.1:0-6712 GCA_051984825.1 Jatrophihabitantaceae bacterium | reverse complement strand
CCGAAAGCATTTTTGGTCTGCCGGTCGCTGGCATGCGGCCGTGTCTCTCAGGAGGTGGATGCATCGTGCCACTCGCGCAGAACGCACCGTCCGGACATGCGTGGGATTGGTGGCGTCGTAGGCGTCTGGCAAGGAGGACGGCCGGACTTGGGGTTCTCGCTTGCGTCCTGGCGCTCGCGATAGCCACACCGACCGCCGCTACCGCACAGAGCACGGATCCGAACGTCGCGGCGGCTGTCTCCGAGCTCGACAGCCTCGGCCTCACGCAGCTGACGTCGATGCCCAGCGGCAGGACCACCTACCGCACGTACGACGACTTCAACAATGAGATGCAGGCGCTCGCGACCGCGAACCCTGGCTTCGTGGAGATCAAGACAGCGCCGTACCGGAGCGTCGAGGGCCGCGAGATCAAGTACCTGGAGATCACGAACAACGTCGGCGCCCATGACGGCAAGCCGGTCTACTTCGCGATGGCCTCGATCCACGGCGTGGAGACGCCGTCGGGCGAGGAAGCCCTGGATTTCGCCTATGACGTCGTGCAGATGGCAAAGACGCACCCCGACGTGCGGGCGCTGTTCGACCGGGTGCGCCTGATCGATATGCCGCTGGTGAACCCCGACGGCCTCGTGCATCAGCGCCGCTACAACTGCGCCGGCGCGACTCCGCCCGCTACGTGTCCGACGTCGAATGCGCTGGGCGTCGACATGAACCGGAACTACCCGTTCGGCTGGGGCTCCAACATCGACGTCACCTTCGCACACCGCGGCTCAGGCCCGGGCTCCGAGCCGGAGGTCAAGGACACGATGGACATCGTCGAGCACCACCAGGTCGTCGTCCTGACGACCGGCCACACCAACGAGCACGCGATCTTCTACCCGCCGCTCGACATCGCCGCTGGGGACACGCCCGATCTGAACAACGGCTACGCAGCGCTGGGCCAGGCTCTGGCCGGAGCGACGAACAACGGCTACACGAACGTCCGGGACTCGGCGCACGACTACGAGACTTCTGGCGAGACGATCGACTGGTCGTACTACGCGACGCGCGGTTTCGCCTTCACCATCGAGCATTCGGGCGGCCCGGGTACCGGCTGCGGCCGCATCACGGACAACTTCCTGAACTGCACAGCGGCCGACTTCACCGGCACACCCGGTCCCACCTCCACGCCGGCGCAGACCGCGGAGTACGGCGGACATCCTGCCCGCAACGCGTTCTGGCTGGCGCTCGTGTACGCCAGCATCCCGAGCGGCCACTCCGTCATCGCGGGAATTGCGCCGCCCGGCAGCACAGTGACAATCCAGAAGCATTTCAACCTGTACACGGCTCCGATCCTGCAAAACACCACACCGGTCACGACGGCGCCGCCGCAGGCCATCCCGACGGACCTGGACTCCACGGTGGTTGTCGCGCGCAACGGCCACTTCACCGCGGCCGTCAACCCGTCCGTGCGCCCCACTCCCGCCTTCCGGGCGGACGGTGAGCACACGGGACCGAACGGATACCTACAGGAGAGCTGGACACTCACCTGCCAGACGCCGCACAGCGGTACCCACCAGGTGACCGTCACGATCGACAAGGGCCAGCAGGTCAATTTGGCCGCGTGCCCGAGCTGGCCGCACTCCGCGGTGGGGTAGGCCGGTAGCGCCCGCGCGCCGAAGGTGTTGCTAGTGGACGCGCGCCGCCGAGGCCGGCCGATCGTGATGACGGTCTCGGCGCGCGCGTCCCGGAAGGACAGCTCGGCTGTACGGTCGATGATCTGGTCACATGTTGTATCTGGTTAGCCGGCGAAGATGAGCAGCCCCAGCACGGCGTAGATTCGCCGCCCTCCACCCACAACGCCTGTGGGTCCGCGCTGCCGTTGTAGGCGATCGTCGGAGTTGCGTCGCACCCGTGAGATCCCCGGGCGCGATCGAGCCCTCGGAAGGCAAACACTGCGATCAGCGAGGGAGACACAACCAAGGAGGCCGACATGCCACCATCCACTTCCACCGGACGACCACCGCCGGCATCTCCGGGGCATCCCGTTCCTCCTGGATGCGAGGTCACCTCATGAGCACGGCGACCGAGCCAGCCATTCAGCCGCAATTCACCACCATCGACGGGCTCCGCGTTCGCTACGCGGACAGCGGCGAGGAGAAGCCAAGCCAGGCGCTGCTGCTCAGCCCGTGGCCGGAGAGCCTGCTCGCCTTCCATCTGGTCTGGCCTCAGCTGGCTGCGCAGGCGCGCCTCATCGCGGTCGACCTACCGGGCTTCGGCCAGTCGGAGCGACGCGAATCGCTGCTGAGCCCGCGCGACATGGGTCACTTCATCGTGCGTCTCGCAGAGGAGTTCGGCCTGGACAGCCCGCATGTTGTCGGTCCCGACGTCGCCACAGCCGCGTCGCTGTTCGGGGCTGCCGACAACCCGGGACACTTCCGCAGCCTGGTTGTAGGTAGCGGCGGCGCTGTTGCGGCGCAACTCGGCGGTGTCTTGTACGAATGGGTCATGGCCGCCGACATCGAGCCCTACCGCGAGGTCGATCCGCGGGTCATCGTTGCCGCGGGCGTGACGATGATCGAGGGATACACGGTCCCACCTGCCATCCTCGAGGACTACTACACGTCCTACGACGGCGATCGGTTCGTCGAGTCGATGCGTTACGTGCGCGCCTACCCCGAGCAGCTGCCGATCCTGGCCGAAATGCTGCCGACGTTGCAGACTCCGGTGCAGATTATCGGCGGGCTATGGGACTTCGTAGTGCCACCGAGCAACCACCGGTTCCTGAATCGACGGCTTCCGAACAGCAACATGGACCTGATCGACTCGGGACATTTCGCGTGGGAAGAGGCACCAGACGTCTACGCCGACATCGTCACCAGATGGTGGTCGCAGAGCTACACCGTCACGGCCTGACGAGCTAGCACTATCCGCCGATGTCGCAATCGGCCCAGGGAGGAGACGAATCCATGACGTATCAGCAGGCCGCGAACAAGTTCGTAACAGCGGCGAACGGCATTGAGTACGCGTACCGGGAAACCGGCTCCGGCGGCGTCCCACTGGTGCTGCTCATCCATTTCCGCGGCAACCTCGACAACTGGGATCCGGCACTTGTCGACGCGCTGGCATCCAATCGCCGTGTGGTCGCATTCGACAATGCAGGCGTCGGCGCCTCCAGCGGAACCACCCCACACACCGTCGCGGCGATGGCCCGCGACGCTATCGCCTTCCTTGACGCCATGAATATCGATCAGGCGGACGTCCTCGGTTTTTCGCTGGGTAGCTTCATCGCCCAAGAAGTGGCGCTCACCCGGCCGGCGCTCGTCCGCCGGCTGATCCTGGCGTCGTCGGCGCCGCAAGGCGCGGCCGGCATGCACGGCTGGGCGCCGGATGTGATCGACGCGGTTGGGGCGCGAGAGACGATCCCGGACCGCGTACTTGACGTGTTCTACGCGCCGTCGGCGGCAAGCCGGCAATCCGGCCAGGCTGCCTTCGCGCGCATGTTCAGCCGAACCCAGGACCGCGACAAGCCCAATACCTGGGAAACGCGGCTGGCGCAGTACGACGCAGTATGCGCGTGGGGTATCCCGGACCACGCGCTGCTCCAGCGGGTGAGTGCGATTGAGGCGCCGACCTTTATCGCCAACGGCGACAGTGACCCGATGATCCTGCCGCACTACTCCTACTTGCTCGCCGGCCTCATCCCGGGTGCGAGGGTCAAGATCTATCCTGACTCAGCGCACGGGTTCTTGTTCCAGCATCACACCGAATTCGCCGCCGACGTCGACGCATTCCTCGGCGAACCCTTGTCGTAAGAGTCGGGAGGAGCCGAACATGTCCGTCCCTCACGAACACGAGAGCCGAGAGGCTCCGCTGAGCTTCGATACCATAGTCGTACACAAAGAAGGTGCGGTGCTGAACGCGGTAATTTCAGCTCCGCCCATGAACCTTCTAGGTCCCGAATTGGTCCGCGATCTCGTCGCGCTCATTCAACGAGCCGAGGCAGACGACACAGTCAAGGTGCTCGTATTCACGAGCGCAGACCCCGAGTATTTCATTTCACACGTCGACCTGACGCGGGTCGCGGAGTATCGGGCGGAGGCGGCAAAGCTCACCGGCGAGGCGTCGATCGCGCTCTTGTTCCGTTATCTGAGTGCGAGCCGCCTCATCACCATCGCCCAGATCGAGGGTCGCGTGCGCGCCGCCGGAAGCGAGTTCGTGCTGGCCTGTGACATGCGGTTCGCCGCGCGAGAGTCAGCGATCTTCGCACAGTTCGAGCCCGCGTTCGGCCTGCTGCCCGGCGGAGGTGGCGCGCAGCACCTTACGCGACTCATGGGGCGCGCCCGGGCACTCGAGGTCATGCTCAGCGCGGACGATTACGACGCCGACCTGGCTGAACGGTACGGCTGGATCAATCGAGCGCTGCCGGCCGCTGCCCTCGGCGATTTCGTCAGAGCACTCGCTCATCGGATCGCGGCTTTTCCGGCTGACGGTCAGGTCGCGGTCAAGGAGCGCGTCAACGCTATTGCGCTCGCGCCCACGGGTGACTTCCGTCGCGATTCCGATCTGTTCGGCGTGAACGTGGGCAAACCTGCGGCGCAACGTCTGACCGCCGCCGCCTTCAAACACGGCTTCCAAACACGAGACGCTGAGCTGGCCCTGGGTCAGCTCCTGGGCGAGCTATCCGGATCGGTGTGACGCGACCGCAGACATCCACCGGCGGTAATGTCTGCCAGCATGGCGCATGCGGTGCAGACGGTGACCGTAAATCGTTCGATCGGCGACGTGTTCGCCTTCTTGGCAGACGGGGCCAACGAACCGCTGTGGCGCCCAGGCTTGTCCGATGTGAGCCATGTCGCCGACACCGGTACGGCCGTCGGAGCGACGTACAAGCAGACCATGAAGGGCCCGGGCGGCCGGTCGATCCCTGGCGACTACCGGATCACCCGTTACGACGAGCCGACCCGCCTCGACTTCGAGGTCATCGCCGGCCCGGCGCGTCCCACCGGCCGATTCGACCTGCGGGAAGTGGCGGCTGACAAGACAGAGGTCACCTTCACCCTGGACCTGACGCCGCGTGGGTTCATGGTGTTGCTGACTCCGATGATCAACAAGCAGGTTCGCACCGAAGTTGCCAACATCGCCAACGTGCCCGGGGCGATGGGTGCGTCTGGATAGCCACCGATCCCCCGCCGGTGCCGGCCGCCACCCAGCATCGAGGCTGGCCTGACTCCGGGCGCTAAGCAACACGGCGGATGCCTCAATTCGCTCGCCCACCTGCGAGCATGAGGCGCATGACTCGATGGGTAACGTTCGACTGCTTCGGCACCCTGATCGACTGGCGCAACGGCATCGCGTCGTCTGCCGACCTGCTCTGGCCCGGGCACGGTGCGCAGGTCCTCGACGCGTACCACCGGCAGGAGGCCGGGGTGCAGGCCGAGCAACCCTTCCGCCGCTACCGCGACGTGCTGGCTGAGACGCTGCGCCGGGCGGCCGCAGGGCTCGGCCTGGAATTGCTCGCCGACGACGCGACGATTCTCGGCGACACAATCCCTTACTGGCCGGTGTTCCCGGACACCAGGGCGTGCCTCGGCGAGCTGCGCGAAGCCGGATGGCGGCTCGCCCTGCTGACCAACTGCGACCGCGACATCATCGGTCACACCCAACGCCGGCTGCGGGTGCCGATCGACGTCGTGATCACCGCCGAGGACGTCGACTCATACAAGCCGAACCATGCGCACTTCACCCGATTCTTCGATACGTTCGGTGCGGGCAGTGAGCGATGGGTGCACGCGGCACAGAGCTACTTCCACGACATCCTGCCGGCGCGTGAGCTTGGCATCCCGAGCGTGTGGATCAACCGGACCGGCGACACCGCTGACGCGTCGCTCGCCGGCGCAGTGCTGCCGGACCTGACCGGCCTCGCCGCCGCTGTCGAAGCGGTGGATCAGCCGGCTACGTGAATCGATCGGCGAGCCCGGTCAGCTTCGCGACGTATGCCGGCCAGTCGTAGTCGTCTGGAACGTTGCTGTTCCCCGGCTGCCAGCCAACGGCGTTGTCGTGCTCCTCGCGCATGATGTCGGCCTGGCCCGCGTGTCGAGAGAGGTCGTAGATCACGTGCACGATGATCCGCTGCAAGGTCACGTACTGCCGGCCCGGCCGCCACCACGGCACCCGGCCCGGCGCGTCCAGCGGCAGCTGCTCGATCGTCTCGTCGGCGAAGGCCCAGACCCGGCGGTATAGGTCGATCAACCCGTCCTTGGTCTCGTCCTCCGTCGCGTACCAGTCCGCCTGCGGGTCCTGCTCGTAGGCTTCCAACGGGACCACTTCGTCCGGCGTCGGGAACTCACGGCCGAAGGTGTACCCGAAGTAGCCGACCTCGACGTTGAGCGAGTGCTTGAGCACCCCGAGCAGATTGTTGCCAGTCGGAGTGCGGGGCAATCTGGCGTCGCGTTCGTCAAGCCCATCGAGCTTCCAGACCAGGGCGTCTCGAGCCTCCTGCAGGTAGTGGTGCAGCGCGGTCTTCGGGTCTCCCATGTCGGCCATGCCGCCAGTCTGGCCCGGGCCACCGACACGTGTCGCGCCAGTACTTGGCTGGTGCTGTCCGGTCAGCGCGGGCCTTTGCGTCCCACGAGATGAAAGACCCGGCTGAGTTGGCGGTACGGGTCTCGTCGGCTGGCTTCGAGTTCGACCGCGGCCGTCGCCGCCACCTGCTCGGAGTCGGTTGCGTCCAGTT
>JBPYES010000436.1:0-2212 GCA_051984825.1 Jatrophihabitantaceae bacterium | reverse complement strand
GCCGCGCGCCGCCAGTTCCTCGAGCACGTCCTCGTGGCCGACTACGACCTCGACCGCGCCGAACGAGCAACGGCAGCCGTCGGCGATCCGCGCTTCCAACCGGCTCGGCTGGACGCGTCCGATCAGGGGGCGATCGAAGCGGCGCTCGCCGAGCACCGTATCGGCGCCGTCCTGGGCGCTACCGACCCACGCTTCACCGTGCCGATCTTCCGGGCCGCGCTCGCCCGTCGCGTTCACTACCTCGACATGGCCATGTCGTTGTCGCGACCGCATCCGAGCGAGCCTTTCGCCTTGACGGGTGTCAAGCTCGGCGACGAGCAATTCGCACTGGCGTCGGACTGGGAGGCGTCAGGACGGCTGGCCGTCGTCGGCATCGGCGTCGAGCCGGGACTCGCCGACGTCTTCGCCCGCTACGCCGCCGACCACCTGTTCAGCGAGATCGACGAGATCGGTGTACGGGACGGCGCGAACCTCGTCGTCGAGGGGTACGACTTCGCGCCCTCCTTCTCCATCTGGACGACGATCGAGGAGTGCCTCAACCCGCCGGTGATCTACGAGAAGGATCGCGGCTGGTTCACCACCGAGCCGTTCAGCGAACCGGAGATCTTCGAGTTCCCGGAGGGCATCGGCCCGGTCGAGTGCGTGAACGTCGAGCACGAGGAGGTGCTGCTCGTCCCGCGCTGGGTGGCAGCCAAGCGGGTGACGTTCAAGTACGGACTCGGCGAGGAGTTCATCGAGGTGCTCAGAACGCTGCACAAGCTCGGCCTGGACAGCACGGTCCCGGTGCGTGTCGGGTCGGTCGAGGTGGCTCCGCGCGACGTGGTGGCCGCGTGCTTGCCCGACCCGGCGACGTTGGGGGATCGGATGCGGGGAAAGACGTGCGCGGGAACGTGGGTCCGCGGGCGTGGAAAGGACGGCGCCCCGCGCTCGACGTACCTCTACCACGTGGTCGACAACGAGTGGTCGATGCGCGAGTACGGAGTGCAGGCGGTCGTCTGGCAGACGGCGATCAATCCGATCATCGCCCTCGAACTGATCGATGCGGGCGTGTCGAGCGGTGCCGGCGTCCTCGGCCCAGAGGCGTTCGACGCCAAACCGTTCCTCGACCTGCTCGCGGGCGAGTACGACTCGCCCTGGGGGATGAAGGAGCTGCCGGTCGGGTAGTCCGGAGTCACTGCCTCCAGGACGTACGGCGGCGGGCGATGTCCCACAGCAACGCGATCACGAGTAGCGCTGCCACGGCGATCAGCGACAGTGTGCCGGTGCCGTTGTAGTGCGTCGCGGTGATCATCACCACCAGGATGACCACGACGAGCCAGCCGGTTATACGTGCTGTGCGGCCCCACTCGCCGTGCCAGCCCCAGTCCGACGGATGCTCGGTCGGGTGGTGCTCGGCGTAGTCCTCCGGGGCGCCGGTGTTCGGCTTCTCGCTGCCGGGTTGCAGGGCCACGATGTCTCCCGTCTGGACGCCTTCTCCCTCATTCTGGCACTGCGGTTGCCGACTGCGAGAATGACCCGGTGAGCGATGGCCGCAGCGTCGTAGTACTCGGCTCGACGGGCTCGATCGGTACCCAGGCGATCGACGTCGTCCGTGCCGCGCCGGACCGGTTCCGCGTTGCCGCGGTCTGTGCCGGGGGCAGCAACCCGGCGCTGCTCGCTGATCAGGCGGCCGCACTGCGCGTCGAGGCGGTCGGCATCGGGCGCGCGGACCGGGTCGACGAGCTGCGCGAAGTCCTCGATTCGCGCTGGCCGGCCGGCTCACCACGTCCACGCATCGTGGCTGGGCCGAATGCGCCCATCGAGCTGGCCGAATGCGACGCCGACGTGATCCTCAACGGCGTCGCCGGCGCACACGGGTTGCGGGCGACGCTCGCCGCCCTCGACGCCGGACGCACCGTGGCGCTGGCGAACAAGGAGTCGCTGATCGCGGGCGGGCCGCTCGTTCTGCAGCGCGCCGCGCCCGGGCAGATCGTGCCCGTCGACTCGGAACATTCCGCCCTCGCGCAGTGCCTGCGTGCGGGCGCGACGGCAGAGGTCCTGCGGCTGGTTCTCACCGCTAGCGGCGGCCCGTTCCGGGGCCGTACGCGCGACGAGATGGCGGACGTGACTCCGCAGCAGGCGCTGGCCCACCCGACCTGGCAGATGGGCAAGCTCATCACCACCAACTCGGCGACGCTGGTCAACAAGGCGCTGGAGGTCATCGAGGCACACC
>JBPYES010000435.1:0-9940 GCA_051984825.1 Jatrophihabitantaceae bacterium | reverse complement strand
GACTGCCACCACGTTCGTTAACCATTGGCTATTCGCGTCGCGGCACTCGCGATAGAGCGCGGCGCAGGATCAGGAGGGTGTGATGAGGACAAGAACCGTCATCTGCCGGCCGGCGATGACTATCGTTGCCGTTGCTGCCGCCGTGGTGATCGCGGGCTGTAGCAGCGCCGGATCGAGCACGGCGACAGGTTCTGCATCGCTCACGTCGCCGAATGCAGCCAGCTCCGCCCCGAGCTATCTGGCTGCAGCGGAGGCCACCGTCCGAACGCTTCTCGCCGGCGACTACGGCGTTCCGCCCGCGACGGCGCCTGCGCCGGCGCGGGGAAAGAGCGTGTGGTATTTGTCGTGCGGCGAGTCGATCAGCATCTGCGCTGCGGCCGGTGCTGGGGTCGTGGAGTCTGGAAACCTGCTGGGGTGGAAGACAACGATCTTCGATACCAAATCCGACCCGAGTCTCGTCGTCAACGGCGTGCGTCAGGCAATCGCGGCGCGAGCCGACGCGATCGTCCTGTATGGCCTGACCTGCGCGGACGCGAAGCAGCCGCTGGCGGATGCCCGCAAAGCAGGTATCAAGATTGTCGGGATCGAGTCATTTGACTGCAGCCAGACGACCCAGGGTCCGGTCGGAAGTACCGGCCAGCCGCCCGAGTTCAATGCGCAAGTCACCTACGTGCAGGGTGACTACGCCCACTGGATCGTCGCGTACGGGCGCGCGCAGGCCGACTGGCTGATCGCCAGGACCGCCGGCAAGGCGAACGTAATCTCGTTCATCGAGGACGACGAGCCCGCGATCGACCAGTACCAGGCGGCCTACCTTGATGAGCTGCGCAAGTGCTCGGGATGCTCAGCGTACGTCGTGCACTTCGGGCTCCCGGACTTCGGACCGGGACTGCAGCAGAAAGCCCAGCAAGCTCTGTTGAAGGACCCCGCGGCCAATGGTGTGTGGGTGCCGTATGACGGAGTCATCACCAGCGGGGTCGGGGCGGCGATCCAGTCCTCAGGGCGCACGCTCGCGGTTATGGGCGGGGAGGGAGAACCTGCGAACCTGACGCTCGTTCGCGAGGGCGGTCGCCAGCAAACGGCCGGTATCGGGATCGTCCCGGGCTGGGAAGGGTGGTCGGCGGTCGATTGCCTGATCCGCCTGTTTGACGGCAGGCGCTGTGTCGGGTCGGGGATCGGCCTTCAGATCTACGAAGCCGGTCACAACGTGCCGGCTTCCGGCGGGTACATGCCGCCCGTCGATTTCAAGGCTTCCTACCGCAAGGCGTGGGGTCTCGGATGAACCAGGCTGTCTTGCTCGATGGTGTGAGCAAGGCGTTTCCTGGCACCCGCGCGCTCGATCGCGTGTCGCTCGCGATCGAGCGCGGGGAGATCCATGCACTCCTGGGCGGCAACGGCTCTGGGAAGACCACGCTGATTAAGGCGATGGCCGGCGTGCAGCCAGCCGACGAGGGAACCTTCTCATTCAACGGCAACACCTTCCAGGCGCGAGAGCTCACCCCTGCGCTGGCACGCGCCCAGCGGCTTCATTTCGTGCATCAGCAGCCGTCGACGTTCGGCACGATGACGGTGCTGGAGAATCTCGCCATCGGCAGCGGGTTTGTCCTTGGCGTGGGTGGCCGGATCCGCTGGAGGGAAGAGCGACGCCGCGCGGCCGAGGTGCTGCGCCGGTTCCACATCAATGCGGAGCCCGGACAGGAGCTAGCGTCGCTCGGGCCGGCGACCCAAACTATGGTTGCGATCGCTCGTGCGCTGCAGCACCAGGAGCACGCGGACAGCGCTGTTCTGGTGCTGGACGAGCCGACCGCATCACTGAGCGCCCCCGAGGTCAAGACCCTGCTTGGCGCGCTGCGTCGGTACGCCACTGCCGGCCAGACGATCCTGTACGTAACCCACCGGCTCGATGAGGTTTCCGAGTTGGCCGACCGGGCGAGCGTCCTGCGCGACGGGCGACTGGTCGGCACGCTCGAGCGCGGAGAGCTGACACCCGATCGACTAGCAGAGCTGATCGTCGGCGTCGCGCTCGATAATCAGACCCAGCAGCGAGACTCGGTCCCCGGAGGGCTGCCGGTCCTCTCCGCTGACCGGCTCGCTGGCGGCGCGGTTAGCGAAGCAACACTTGAGCTACATGGCGGCTCGATCACCGGCTTGGCCGGACTGGTCGGCTCTGGTCGCTCCACGTTGCTGCGGATGCTGTTCGGCGCGTTCAGCACGACGAGCGGCACGATCAGGCTTGACGGACAGCCTGTCGAGCTGCGCTCGCCTACTGACGCGATCGCCCGTGGGATCGCGTACGTGCCTGAGGACCGCCGAGCGGCCGGCTTCTTCGACCTGAGCGTCAGCGCCAACATCGCCGCCGCAGACGTCGCTCGCTACTGGCGCGGCGGGCGGCTTCACCACCGCGACGAGCGCAAGGACACCGCGCGCCTGATGGACTCATTTCTGATCAAGGCAGCCTCGCCAGACGCGCCGCTAGCGTCGCTCTCAGGCGGAAATCAGCAGAAAGTGCTGCTCGCGCGATGGCTTAGGCACCAGCCCCGCGTCCTGTTGCTCGATGAGCCCACCCAGGGTGTCGACGTCGGGGCCCGCCTAGAGATCCACAGCCTTCTCCGCAAGGCCGCAGCCAACGGGACAGCAGTGCTTGTCGCCTCGTCGGATTTCGAAGAACTGTGCGAGGTCTGTGACCGAATCTTCGTGCTGCGCGGCGGCCACACGATCACGCAGCTTGCAGCTCGCGAGACAGGCGCCCACCAGCTCAACCATCTTGCGTATAAGCCGGGAGACTAGTAATGACCCGAGTGACTAAGGCGATCGCCGAGACCGCCGAGCAGGCGCCGCCGGGCCAGGCGCGCCCCGGCACACGCGAGCTCATCGTTCGCTACGGCGAGGCTGGCGCGCTGGTCGCCGTGATGGTCGCGATAGCGGTGTTCTTCTCGCTTTACCCCGCGACCAGCGCCACCTTTCCGACGCTCGCAAACCTGCAAGCGACCGCGGGAAACCAGGCGGTTCTCGCGATCGTTGCGCTGGCGGCAGCCGTGCCGCTAATTGCCGGCGAATTCGACCTCTCGGTTGGCGCGAACCTCGGGCTCTCATCGGTCTTCGCGGCAAGCGCGATGTCGAGCGGGGCGGCACTCCCGGTCGCGATCCTCCTGGCGTTGGCGATTGGAATGGTCGTTGGTCTAGTTAACGGGCTGATTGTGACCCGCACCCGTGTCAACTCGATCATCGCCACCCTTGGAACGTCGATCATCATCGACGGCGTGGTCCAGTGGAAAACCGGCGGGCAAAGCATAGTCGCCGGCATTCCCGCAAGTCTCGCCGCATTCGGCGGCGAGACCACACTCGGCATCCCGAACACCGTCTATGTCATGGCAGCGGTAGCCGCAGTCATCTACTACCTCCTCGCGCACACCCCGTTCGGCCGGTATCTGCACTCGATCGGCTCGAACCGAGAAGCAGCGCGCCTTGTCGGGCTGAACACGCGTCGGCTCCTGCTCTGGACATTCGTTCTCGCGGGGATGCTCGCGGGGGCCGCAGGAGTCCTGGAGGTAGCGCGCGCCGGCAGCGCCGCCCCTTCGGTCGGCGACACGTTTACGCTCCCGGCACTGGCCGCAGCATTCCTCAGCGCCGCCGCGATCAGACCCGGCCGCTTCAACGTCGGCGGCGTAATCGTCGCGATCTTTTTCCTGGCCACACTTAATAGCGGCCTCAACCTCGCCGGCGCCCAGACGTACGTCAATGACCTCGTCAATGGCACGGCGCTAATCGTCGGCGTCGCCCTCGCTGGCTTCCTCGGACGCAAACGAGCGAGCTAGATTCACGCGACTCGCTCGGTGATCCGCCTCGGCAATCGGCGGGGCGAGTCACTCGGCCGCGCGGCTCGTGCGCTCGTCATCGCCGGTCGTGATCAAGTCGAGGTGCGGCTCTCAAAACGCGACCCGCGCTGCCCGTCCAGCGAAGCTTGAGAGTGACGCGTTTGGGCGGCTGGTCTCCAGCCGGCGGACGTGAGCGGGAGGTCGGTGTGCCACACCCTGGCGAGATCGCTGCCGACCTGTCGGGTGGCGATGCGTTGCCCGTGGACTCGACTTGGCGACCTCGCCGCGGGCGAGCGACGGTCACGCCCTTTTTCGGTCAGCCCTCTACCAGGTGCAAGTCTGTCGCCCCTTGAGTGCGCGACCCGCATTGCGTCATCGGCCGGCGCGGGGTGAGAGGCGAGCGGTCAGTTCCCGGTGAGCAGCGCGGATGCCTCCTCAGGCGTGGGGAGCGTCTCGTCGAAGTAGGCGTCCGCCGTCACGCCGCCGTCGACGAAGATGTCGGCGCCCTGAATGCCGCTCGCATCCTCAGATGCTAGGAAGGCACATACCGCGGCGATCTCCTCGGGCCGAAGCGCTCGGTTGATAGGTGAACGCTCAAGTCTCGTCCGCATGTACTCGGTCACGGCAGGACCAAGCCAGTCGATGGTCATCCGCGTCAGGACCGGGCCCGGGCTCACGGTGTTTACGCGGATTCCGAACCGCCCGAGTTCCACCGCCATCGTCTGCGTCATGGCATGGAGTCCCGCCTTGGCGGCGTTGTAGCTTGCGTAGCGCCGATGCCCGAACTGGCCGTCCAAGGACCCGATGTTGATGATGGAGCCCCCGCTGCCGCTGTCCATCATGATGCGAGCGGCACGCTGTGCGTAGATCATCGGCCCGGTGAGGTTGACCGCAATGACGCGCTCCCAGTTCGCAAGCTCAATATCAGAGAACAGAGCCTCGTCGAATATGCCGGCGTTGTTTACGAGGACGTCAAGGCGCCCTGTATGTTCAAGCACAGCGCTGAAGACCTCATCTGCGGTGGCCGGATTCGTTACGTCTGCCGTCAGCGCAGTTGCATCGCCTCCACTGTTGGTGATCGCCTTGACAGTCTCATCGAGTGTTTCCTTGGTCCGACCGGTCACAAAGACCCATGCTCCTTCTGTGGCGAAGCGGATCGCGGTAGCCTGGCCGATCCCTGTCCCAGCTCCGGTAACGACCACGCTGAAGCCTGCAAAGCGGTTCTCCATTGCACTCCCTCTAGTCATCGACAACGCTGCTGCAGATTGATGACACCGAGCTCACAAACGTGCATGATCCAAGCGCGAGACAGGCGCGCACCGATACCAAGGCCGGCCGCAGCGCCGCCCTGGCGAACTTCGGACGCAAACGAGCAAGCTAGCTTCATACGTCGCGCTCGGTGACCTGCCTTGGCTGCTCCTTTGGAGCAGCCGACTTCTTGGTCATCGGCGGGGCGAGCGACTCGGCCGCGCGGCTCGTACGCTTGTCATCGCCGGTTGCGATCAAATCGAGTTGCAGCCCGACAGAAGTAGCAACGATCAAAGTGGCCCGCGTCTCCGCCTCCTCCGCCTCGTAACCCAGCGCAATCAGGTGCTCAGTCCAAAGCCGGTGCCAATCGCGAAACGCGGCGTCGGCCAGCGGGCGTGCACCACCATCGGCCCGGCTCTCCTGCAGAAGGATCTCAAACTCGACCCGCAACAAATCACGATTCTGCAAACACCAATCCCAATACTTATCTGCATCAGGAGCACCGTCTTCCCCCACAACCTGGTCGACAACTTCTCGCTGACGACGCTCCACCTCCGCGACCACTGCGTCCAGCAGCCCGGCCTTCGAGCCGAAGTAGTAGTACAGCGGGAACGTGCTCAGGCCCAAGCTTGCCGCCAGCGAGCGAAACGTCAGGCCCGCGATCCCGCTCCCAGCAAGATGCTCCAGAATCCCTTCAAGCAGCTCCTCTCTCGACGTCGACGGCTGACGACTCACAAGACCTCCCAGCACCCGCTCTCAAAACATAGCAATAGTTATGCTAGCAGCCCGACTGTCGAGCCTGTAGCTCCAGAACTCGGCACACGGGCCGGACCGGTCACTGTCCCAGGACACCAAGGCCGTCTGGAGCGGGCGCTGGCCGAGGAGATGATCAAGCACCGCGGTTATGAGAAGCAGGACCCGGCCGGCCGCGGATCGGGCACTAGCGCAACGGCAGCATGGCTAAGACGCTGCTGACCGACGTGGGCACGGTGGATCTGGCGGTGCCGCGGGACAGGAACGGCAGCTTCGATCCGAAGATCGCCCGCAGGGCCAGACCCGACCGGGCGGCCTCAACGACCGGGCCATCGCGCTGCATGCCCGCGGGATGACCACCCGCGACATACCCACCTGCGCCGCCGCCGACGAGCTAGCGGCGCCCGCGGCGCTGGAGGACTTCGCCGCCACCTGGGCCAGCGATACGCGGCGACGGTGAGACTGTCGCGGGCGCACTGGACCGAGTTCATCCCGTTCCTGGCCTTCCCGCCCGAAGTCCAGCGGGCGATCTACACGGCGAACCTGATCGATGAACGCCCGGCTGTGCAAGATCACCCGCAGCCGCGGCCAGTTCCCGTCGGTGCAGGCCGTCCTCAAGGTTCTATACCGCGCGGTGCGGAACCTCGAGGACTACCGCAGCCCGAACGTCAGGATCCGAAGTTCCGGGTGGAAGCAAGCTCTGCAGGCATCCGCGATCTACTTCGACGGACGAATCCTAGACGCCATGACCGCCACGAAAGACCCGATGGCCGCAACAGTGCGAAGCTCGGGGCGCACCCGCTCGCGACGTGTACCTGAGCGACTGCACCCCTTTGCGGTTCTCCTCGCACCTCACATGCGTGTTCGAGCGGCGCCGACCTGAGTCACCAGAACAGCATCGGCGTGGTAATGAGCAGTTCGATTCCGTCGTGAGTGATGAGGAAGACCTGCTCGAAGGTCGCTGTACCGACTCCCTTGTCTGTCAAGAATGCTTCGACCGTGAAGGCCATGTGCTCGTCCAGCGGTGCATCAACCGCGAATTCGGGACCGGGATCGTGGCCCGGCGGAAGGTTCGCGGGGATGATCGGCATTTGGAAGAAGGAGCCCACGCCATGTCCGTAGATTTCCCAAATCGCAGCGTCGCCATCGAAGTATCCGGACTCGCGCACCAGCTGGTCGCCTCGCGCTCCGAGTTGTCGGGGAGTCACACCCGCACGGACATCTGCCATGATGCCTTCGACTAGGTCCACCGTCGCCTCGATCAACCGCTTCTGTCGCGAGTTCGGCTTGTTGCCGCACACGGCCGTGCGGCCGGGGTCGAGCCATTGTCCGTGCAGGAGCGGGCCGTAAATAAATGACCTGACCATTTCGCCACTAGCTGGGGCGGTCGTGTCGTGCCCGTACAGCCCGTTGGCCCACATGATGGCTTCACTCTTAGGACCGTGATGGATGGCCACGCGCTGGATTCCGCCGCCAGCCCGCGTCACCAGCGCCGCGCCGCGAGCCGCAGCCTCTGATCCTGTTTCCCCAGCGATGAGTGCCTGCATGGTGGCGGTGAGCGAAGCTGAGGCGACCTCTCCGGCACTGCGGTACAGGTCGCGTTCGCGCGGTGACTTTATTCGTTGCGCGTCCCAGTTGAGGTCGTCGGCCGGCTCCCACTCGATCGCCGGTGTGGCGGCAGTAAGGAGTCTGTAGTACTTAGCCGGCAGGGTGTCATCACCTACCAGCGCGACTCGGCCCTCTACCCCGAGGGCGTTCAGGCGGTCGGCGACGCCGGCGACCAGGTTCCCGTGGGCATACACCTCCGCGACCGCGATCTGCTCGAGGTCGGTGGCGCTGAGCGGCTCTGCGATGTGAAGTTCCGGCTCGAGTCCCGCGCGCAAGATCAACGCAGCGAAGGCGCGGCCCTCGCCTTCGGGCAGCGAGGGCTCCTGGCCCGACGCCAGCGAAGCGTAGTTGGACAGCCAGTACACATCGCCCGCACGATCGTAAGAGCCGCCACTTCGCTGCCACACCACGGCAGTCGAGAACCCGCGGCTATGCATCGTCGCATGGACCCTGGTCCATCGCTCCTCATACTCCTCAAGGGGAAAGAACGTCGCCCGGGCTCGTACTCGAGATGTAGCCATGAAGCACTCCTCTTCCAGATGGGGTTGCCGCGCAGCATAACATATGGCATGTTATGTAGACATGAGGGAGACCGCCCCAAACGCCACGCCGAGCGCTCTCTCCATGAATTTGGATCTGAAGACTCCGCCCGATCTACGACGCCGCCTGACGCGCATTCAATCGACAGGCTTCGTGATGAAAGATGCATGCATGGAACAGTCGGCCTGTGCATCACTCCAGGCGCACGAACGCGGACAACTCAGCGCGGGTGTTATCACTCCACGTCACCTCGTGATCTTCGTAAGAGAGATCCCTGGGCTTGACTCATAATGCGCATGTTCCCGACATCGCCCTCGGCCCGGACGAAGCGAGTCGGACGTTGTACGGACCGGTAGCTAGCGATATCTCCGGCACCGACGCGATCGAGAGCTGGTGGCGTCGCTGGCGTGTGCGAACGCCGGAACGAGGCGCGAATCCGAATTGCGCGGCGACGCCTTCATGATCCCCACCGCTGCCGGCAACCCGCCGACGCGACCCGAAGTGAGAGGTAGGAACTGATGACCAACCAGCTTACTGGCCTCGCGGCGCTCGGGCTCTTTACCGGCGCTTCTCAAGTCGGCAACTTCGGGCGCATGACGGAATTGATGCCATCGCGAACGATGGCAGCGTCCTCCTGTCCACGCCCATGGCCGATAGGTGATGCGATCAAACCTCCGCTGGACTTCGAGTTTGAAGGGCACTTCCGTTCTTTTGAGGAGACATTCAAAGGCACCGAGACCGTTGCATTGTTGCTGCTGAAAGAAGGCGCCGCCCGTTACGAGCGGTACGACCTGAGCGGAGGCCCCGATGTTCTGTGGTTGTCGATGTCGCTAGCGAAGAGTTTCGTGTCGGCTCTCGTGGGCATCGCGATCGACGAGGGACACATCTCCTGTGTCGACGATGCGATCAGCGACTACATCACCGTCGCCGCCGGATCCGCCTACGATGGCGTATCTATTCGAGACGTCCTTCGCATGTCGTCAGGAGCGCGATGGAGCGAGGATTACACCGATCCAACAGCGGACCCGCTGAGGCTCGCCGCGTCGACGTCAGCGGGAGGATCACTCCAGGACTTCGTCGAGTCCATGCGGCGCGAAATCCCGCCCGGACAGGTCTGCCGCTATAACTCCGGCGACACGCAAGCTCTCGGGATGTTGCTCACTCAGGCCACCCAACGCCCGCTGGCTGACTACATGCAGGAGAAGTTGTGCGAACCCCTCGGGATGACCGCACCCAGTGCATGGCTCACCGATGCTAGAGGCCTTGAGGCCGCGTTCGGTTGTCTGACGATGACAGCTCGGGATTTCGCCCGGCTTGGGGAGCTGTACCGCAACCTCGGACGCGTCGGTCACCAGCAGGTCGTTCCTGCCAAGTGGGTTCAGGAATCAGTCACCGTGGCAGCTCCCCACCTCGCCCCCGGACAAGTCCTCGAAGGTGGCAATCCCGTCGACCTAGGCTACGGATACCAGTGGTGGATTCCTGATGGCGACGCCGGTGAGTTCGCTGCTATCGGGGTCTACAACCAGTTCGTGTTTGTCGACCCTTCACGCGAGGTCGTCATCGTCAAGCTCAGCGCAAACCGCAGGTATGGCGTCTCGTCGGAAGAGCGGGACAACCGCGAGACCGAAAACCTCGCATTCCTGCGAGCCCTCGCAGCTGAAGCTTAGCTTGCAATTTAACTCTTCTGGGCTTCCCCTCATAGCGTGGACACATCGCCTTAAAGGGAGATGGCGATGGGTGAGACACGCAGGAAGTTCGATCGGGATTTCCGGGAGGGCGCGGTGCGGCTGGTCCGGGAGACGGGCAAGCCGATCGCGCAGGCGGCCCGGCCACAGCGCCGGGCACGCCGCCTACGTCATCAGCGCCGGCGGGCAGAACGTGATCGCCTTCGGCGACGCCTTCCACACCCCGCTGCAGATCACCCACCCGCTCTGGCAGAACGTCTTCGACTTCGACCACCAGCAGTCCACCAGCCT